>CAJBSQ010000531.1 GCA_903958265.1 uncultured Planctomycetaceae bacterium | reverse complement strand
TGGTGGCTCGCGAACACCGGATGCGTGAGAAAGGGGCTCGTCCGCCGCAGGCCGGCGGGGAGGAGCGGCTCGGTGCTGATGGCGAGTGCCGCCACGTCGGGCAGCGACGCGGCCGGCGCGGCAAACACCTCCCAGAGCCTCGCGAGGTCGCCGCGGGTGGTGGTCTCGTCGAGGGCGATCGAGACCGTCCGGTGGTCGAGACGGCGGAGGTTCATGCCGAGGTCGCGGGCCTTGGCGAGGAACTCTTCCGTCCGTTCGCCGGTGTCGACCGCGAGCGTGTCGAAGGCGGCCGCGGTCTTCACGGTCACGCCGAGCCCGCGAAGGCCCTCCCGCAGGATCGCCGCGTAGGCCGCGATCCTGCCGGCGATCCGCGCGAGCCCCTCTGGCCCGTGGTAGACCGCGTACATGCTCGCCACGACGGCGGGGAGCACCTGCGCCGTGCAGATGTTGGAGGTCGCCTTCTCGCGGCGGATGTGCTGCTCGCGGGTCTGGAGCGCGAGCCGGTAGGCCGGACGCCCGTGCGCATCGATGCTCACGCCCACGAGCCGGCCCGGCATCGACCGCTTGAACTCATCGCGGCAGGCGAGGTAGGCGGCGTGGGGACCGCCGCAGCCCATCGGCATCCCGAACCGCTGCGTGGTGCCCACGACGATGTCGGCCCCCCACTCGCCGGGCGGCGTCAGCAGCGTGACCGCCAGCAGGTCGGCGGCCACCACCACCACGGCCTTGGCCGCATGAGCCCGCTCGACGAATGCCCGCCAATCCCCCACGCTTCCGTCGGTCGCCGGATACTGCAGGAGCACGCCGTAGCACTCATGGCGGCCGAGGAGCGTCTGCACGTCTCCCACGACCACCTCGATGCCCAGCGGCCTGGCCCGGGTCTGGAGCACCTCGATGGTCTGCGGATGGCAGCCGGCATCGACGAGAAAAGCGGGGCTCGTCGAACTGCTCGTCCGCTTGGCGAGCGTCATCGCCTCGGCGGCGGCGGTCGCCTCGTCGAGCAGCGAGGCGTTGGTGATCGGCATGGCAGTGAGGTCGCAGATCATCGTCTGGAAGTTGACGAGCGCCTCCATCCGTCCCTGACTGATCTCGGCCTGATAGGGCGTGTAGGCGGTGTACCAGGCCGGGTTTTCCACGATGTTTCGCAGGATCACGCCGGGCGTGATGGTGCCGTGGTACCCCTGACCGATGAAGCTCTTCAGGAGCCGGTTCCGCGCGGCGATGCCCTTCAGTTCCTCGAGCGCCGCAGCCTCGGTCACGGCCGCCGGCAGCCGCATCGGATCGCGGCGGGCAATGCTTGCCGGCACGATGGCCTCGATGAGCGTCTCGCACGACGCCGCGCCGATCGCCGCGAGCATCCGGGCCTCGTCGGCAGCGGTTGGCCCGATGTGGCGGCCCTGAAACTCAGTCGCGTTCTCGAGGGCGTCGAGCGGGACGGCCGGTCGCGGGGCAGGGGGGGCGACCGAGGGGCGGGGCGAAAGCGTGACGGACATCGGGGGGCTCCTCATGGCAAGTGGAGGCATGCAGCCCCACCGTGGAACCCTGTTGTCCTGGTACCTGAGAGATTCGCCGCGGGCGTCGGCCCGTGGGTTGCCCCTTCGGTGGACTCTGGCCTTGCGGGCCTCGTCGCTCTCCAACAGTGTAGGTCGTCAGTACTTTTGCCTGAGCGTTCGGCCTTCGGCGGTCTTTCGACTCTCTCCTGACATGAGGAAGTCTAGGCCTGACCGCCGAAACCGGCAATGCCCACCGAGATCCCGGGCTGCCTGCTGAAGGGCCTGTGGCCGCTCGCCGCCGGCCAGCGAAGCCAGGATCGCGGAGCG
>CAJBSQ010000530.1 GCA_903958265.1 uncultured Planctomycetaceae bacterium | reverse complement strand
GTGATCGCGGTGAACATCAGCATGATCGTGCCGGCTGTGGCAGTTATGATTCCACCGGTATCAAGCCCGCATCCACCGTCGCTACCGCGTGGGGATCGCCGACGCGTGGCCGCTCACGCACCGCCAGGCACCGTCCTTGAGCACCCACACATTCGTGAACCGCGACGCGCGTTCGAAGGGCTTGCCGTCCTTGTCTTTGCCGGCCTCTTTGTAGTCGCCGATGTCGACGGCCACCGTGCCTCCGGCATACACCCGCACGTCGATCGAACTGGCCTCGGACACGGTGTGCCGCTCGCCGCCCGTCTTGAGCGCGGCGATCCCCTCCGCCTTGGTGAAGCGGTGACCCGATGGCTCGACGTAGACGAAGTCCGGTGCCCAGACCCGCTCAAGGATCGAGGTGTCGTTCTTCAGGTATGCGGTCGACCACTGCGTAGAGAGGTCTTTGATCCCCGCCTCGATGGCGGCTTCCTGGGCCGGGGTGACGGCCGTTGCCGGCTGGGCAAGGGCAACGCTGCCGCAGGCAAAGGCGATCGAGAGGAACAGAAGGCCGCGGGCAAAGATCTGTGAATGCACCATGGTGGTCGAGTCCTTTGAGAGGGAACATTGGCTTTGTGACGTTTTATCAGAAAAGAGCGGCGCCTCGGGAGTGTTCGGTGAGGGATGGGCAGGCGAACCGGATTCCCTTGCTTGAGGGATGGGGATAGCCCGGCCAATGGCACTTCGGCAGGCGTCGGCGGAGCGGATCATGAGGAGCACCAGCCGGGACTAGTCTGGCTCGATGCGGCCCGGTCGTCATGCGCCTGCACGAGTTTTCCCCAGTCGGACGGGCTCAGGTCGATCTCGATCCAGCATTGAGATTGAACTGGTTTAGTCGAAAGCGGTACGCCTGCGAGGAGGTGGTTGCGATTGCCGCTTCCCGCTGGGCGATTCCCGCCTCATCAAACACGAAAGGCCCGATGGCGGCCACCGTGACGGAATCGGTTTGCGAAACGACGGCCGAAGTGATCGCATCGCGCAGCACGGCCACTACGGTTCGCCTGATGGGGTCGTAGTCGATCGTTGCACGGTATGCACGCCCCGTCGCGAGCGGCGCCACCAGAGGCAGCGGTAGGGTCAGGCCAGTGCCGTCCCCCACCACCACCAGGTTCACGGTTGTGTTGCTGTCAACCCTCAGGCAGAGAGCCTGTTGCGTGGTGGCTGCCTCGCTGTGAAAGAGGCCCAGGAGAATCGGGTTGTCGTTGTCGATGCCGAACGTGTCGACCGTAAAGTCGATCTCGGCGTGAATCGCGGTCGAGCGAGTCAGCGGCTCGACGGGCCGGACATACCGCCGCTGCTGTGTCGAAGCTAGTCCCTGAATCTCGCCGAAGTCGCCTCGAGACCAGTCGCCCCGCACCGCGATTGCTTGATTCGCCGTTGACCAGGCGTAGGCAACCGCGTCGATGTTCATCGAGGGAGACTCGCTGTCCGGATCCGACTTACGGCCGATGTCGAGCATGTTGAAGGAGAAATACCAGCCCCGTTTCATCGGGTCGACGGTAAAGTCATCGGTGAACGACCCCACCCGCTCGGTTCCGGTGTTGAACGTCTGGTTGGCGATCGAGGCGAGAAAGGGATTCAGCGACTCGCTCGTGGCCGGGTAGTGCGTGTGCCCACACCACGTCCACACGTAGTGGTCGCTGAAGGCGAGTGTGTGTGGCAGATTCGACCAGTTGATATCAAAACCGCTGGGCCACCCGGGATACAGGTTGTATGGGTCGCTATCGACACCCGCCGCCATCCCCACGTCGACAAAGGCATCGTACTTTGCCGGGTCGTCGCTGAAGGTCCGCCAGGTGTTGCGAATCTCGCTGCGGGTCTGCTGAAACGGAACCCGATCGCCGGCGTAGTGAAAAGTCGTGCCGTCGGGCATCACGCGATCCTGGCCATACCAGAAGGTGTTTTCGTACGCGTGGATGATCCGCCCTGGTGCCTCGATCCCGGCGAGGATCCCGTTCATGAAGTACTTCAGGTTCGAGTAGCCGTCCCAGCCGGTCGACTCAGTTTCGGGACCCCAGGAGAAGAAAAACTGGATCTTGATTTCCGGAAACTCTTGCTGGACGGCCTTGATCCACTCCTCGCCACGCGCTCGCCAGGTCGCCGCCGTGCCCAAGCCGAAGGGATAGACCGCGCCGGAGGCGTAGGTGGTGTACATCTCCGTGTCCATCATGAAGCCCTGGAGACCGGCCTCCCGGCAGACGCGGGCGGAGAGAGCGGCATTGTTGGCAACCACGGTCCAGTCGGCGGAGCTGGTTGGGTCCGCTGCGTAGGCCACATTGCCGTCCTCCGGAAAGCTGAAGTCGCTCACGCCATACCAGAGAAAGTTGTCGTTCACGTGGCCCCACGCCACCTTCTTGAGATCGTTGACGGCGGGTTCGACGGCCGCCCAGGTCAGCGGCGCTTTCGTCATGCCGATCTGATGGAGTGCATACACGGGCTCCGTCACCAGCCCCTGGGCGAACGCCCATGCCGGATCGACCAACACCGGCACGGTGACTCCATCAAAAGGATGGTTCGCGAGGTATTCCGGGTGTGCGGCGAGGTAGCTTGGTGTCGGTGCATCGGGTGAGGAGAGATTGACCGCGGAAAAGACGCCGGCTGAGTTCACGCTCTTGTCGCGGAGCTCTGCCGGACTCGTCCAGGCCTGCAGATCAGCCGGCTCGAATCCCGCCGCCGTGAAATCGGCGAGTTGCAAAAAGTGCACACCACTGCCATCTGGTCGTAAACGCGTGGCATACAGCCGCAACCCCCGCGCCTGCACCGGTGTGGCGAACGTGTGCTTGAGAGCCTGCGTCGGTTGAGGCTGGGCCGTGAACACGGCCCCTGGAATGGTCGTCCAGGAAACCATGTCGGTTGAGGACTGAATCTCGAAGTCCACCGGAAAGCAGACCCCGCCGAGCGGACGCGGGTCGATCGTGACGCGGGTCAGGTTGGCCATCCTGCCGATGTCGAGGGCCACCCACTCCGTGGCCGATGAGTTGGTGCCGTGGCCGAGCGAGGAGTACACCGTGCCAGAGTTGGCATCCATCGCCTTGGAGGGCTCCCAGCCGGGAAGGCTCGACGATGCCGTACCGATCACCTGCGGCCTGGCAACGGGTAACGCCGGCGGCGGGCCGACCCGACCCAGCGAGCCCACCTTGATCTCGTCCCACGCTGTCGCCCCCGGCGTTGCCGCCGCGGAGCCGAGTGTCGTCCACCCGACGGCCGCCGCATCAAACCTCCAGTTGAAAGTCTGCTTTTTCTCGACGGTCTGCCCCGTGTTCCAGCCCCGCCACGTCGCCTGCCAGACCGACGGATCGGCCGCGTCCCGCATGAGGTCGAGCCGCATGAAGTGCCAGCCCGCCTCGACTGCAAGCGTCGTGTCGATCTCGATGGCGGGGCTGGAGGCCTCCGTGTCGTAATACTCGATCCGATACGTCCCCTTGCCCGTGGCGCCCATGCGAATCAGGGAGTTGTCGTTTGCGGATGGGAACGATGCGAGGCCAAGCGTGCTGGAGGTGGCACCACCCCCATCGGAAAACCAGCCTTGGAGCACGACATGGTCCTGCGTCGCGATATCCAGCGGCCGCATGAGCCGCGTTGTCTGCCCCGCCGCGACTGCATGCTTCCGACCGGCGCTGCGGACATCCTGCTGCGCGATCGTCCCCCAAGCCCCCGTCTGCAGGTACCACTCGGAGGAAGCGAGCGTGCTCGTGGACAAGGATTCCCACGTTTCGGCGAAGCCCGTGGCGACCGTCTGCACCGGTAAGTACGAGGGTTCGTCGTACAACCCGGTGGCCAACATGTCGGCGATGTCCAGGATGTCTACCACGTTGTCGTAGTTGAAATCACCGTCGGCCCATGTGGCTGACTGCCCCGAATCGAACGTGCTACTGAAGAGAATGCTGGCCACATCGAGGATGTCGATGACGCCGTCGATGTTCGTGTCGCCATGCGCCGCAAACGCAAGTGCGAGGCTGCCGTCCTCGGCGACCCGGGAACCGACCGCGCGGCCAACGGTCACTGCGGCTTCTTGCGAAACGATTCCAACTGGACCAGACCAGCCTCCCGCGTGGCCGGTCGCGAGCAAGCCCCTCACGGCGGCTAGGTCGTAACCACCAGCTGCGACTCGCAGGCCGCACGCCCCCACGTCGATCCGCCCGCCGGATGCCATGGCGAAACGTGCCACGCTTGAGAGCGTCGTGCCGGCCTCCAGCGTCACCCTGCCGGCTGTGCCAATCTGCAGGCCCCCCGTGCCCAGGCCCCCCGCGTGCTGCATCACCAACTCGCCCGCCTCGACGGCGGTGCCACCGGCGAAACGACCCGCCGAGGGAAGAACCATCGCCCCAGCGCCACGCTTCACGAGACGAACCGCCCCGGTAAGGCCTCCGAGCAGCGTCGCCCCGGCTGCCGTCTCCATGGTGAGGACGCTACCAGCAGTGCCCTTGACGATGTCCTCGAACCGGATCTCCCCGGCGGCCGTCGATACGGTTGCAATGTCGCTCGCCGCGATCGTCACCTGCCCAGAGTAGGTCTGCGCCGCCGCGGTCGTGACGCTCGCGCCCAGCGTGATCGCGGGTGACCCGATGCTTACACCGCCCGACGGCGAGTTGATCGCCCGATTGATGACGCTCGTATCAACGGTGTTGGTTACGACGAGCGGGGCGGTGATCTCCCGTACGCTGGTTGAGGGAATCTCGAACCGCTCCACCGCCGCAAGGCCGGTCACCGAGATCGATTTCACCGTCGTCACGGAAAACGTACCGATCGAAATGCTGTTGGTGTTCCGGACGGTGTAGTTTGTGCCATCGCTCGACAGCCGCGCGACCTGTTCCGCGACCGAAGACGACGTAAAGCCGATCCGAAGTTCACTGCCGGAAAGCGCCGCGGTGACCGCGAACATCGTGCGCGGCTCCAATGGCTCGTGCATCGCGCGGGCCGCAGCCGGCGTTGATCTACGGCCGCTGGCTCGACGGGAAGGGAAAAGTGAAAATACCACGCGATGGCCCGTTCGTCGGCTCAGTGAAATACCGGGCGGGGTGCGCGTGCGGCAACCGAAAGGTCACGCCGATTTGATTGGATCACTGTCGAGTCTACGCGGCGTCATCCGCCACAGCAAAGAAAAAGGTCCTCAGCAGATTCTGTGGGTTGCCTGACCCAACGCGAGGCGACCTCGTAGCCCATGGATGAAGCGCGCCGTGCTGTGGCGTGACCGCATTTCTGTGGGGTGTCGACGTCACCGCGTAGGATGCATGCCTCGCGATTGGAGGCGATCCGCAGCGGTCCAACACGTTTTCTCATTGGAGCATGAAGAGCATGGGATGGCCGGTTCAGACGATGGCGATGGCGGCGTGCCTGATCGTGGCCCGGATGGTGAGCGCGGCCGAGGCCCCGATCCGCGTCGTGGTGTGGGATGAGCAGCAGCCCAGCCAGAAGGAGGCCTACGACAACTTCCTCGGCAACTGCATCGCCGACCACCTTCGGGCCCAGCCGGGGTTTGACGTGCGGTCGCTCAGCCTCAACGATGCCGAGCAAGGGCTCTCTCAGGAGATCCTCGATTTCGCCGAGGTGATGTTCTGGTGGGGCCACCAGAAGCAGGCCGCCGTGAAGCCGGAGGTGGGCAAGGCGATCGTGGAGCGGGTGAAGGCAGGCAGGCTGACGCTTGTGGCCTTGCACTCGGCCCATTGGGCGACGCCATTCATCGAGGCGATGAACGAGCGGGCTCGGCTCGATTGTCAGGCCGAG
The DNA here is from genome assembly GCA_903958265.1 of uncultured Planctomycetaceae bacterium. GTDB lineage: Bacteria > Planctomycetota > Planctomycetia > Pirellulales > UBA1268 > QWPN01. The sequence goes on along the minus strand of CAJBSQ010000530.1, from coordinate 10,023 downwards.
TGGGCCGGTGTGCCAGCCGACAAGCTCATCGTGGAAGAGGTGCCCGCGCGGCACTACAAGGCCCCCGCCCGCGACGCCCGGCTCACGCCCACCTCCGACGTGCAGAAGTTTCCCGATGGCCGTGTCGCCGTGCGGCTCCATCTGCCCAACTGCTGCTTCCCCGGCTACCGCCCCGACGGCAAGCCGAGCCACCTGCGGGTGCTCGACGCCAGCCACCCGCTCACCGCCGGCCTCCCCGCGACATTCTCACTACCGCGAACGGAGATGTATGACGAGCCGTTTCATGTGCCCGCGCCCGATCAGGTGCTCGTGGAGGAGTGCTGGGAGCCGGGCGAATGGTTTCGCAGCGTGATGGTGTGGAACCTCGGGAAGGGCCGGGTTGTCTACATCCGGCCCGGCCATGAGACGTTTCCGATCTTCAAGGACGAGCACATGCTCCGGCTGATCGAAAACGCGGCGCGGTTTGGCCGGCCTGCCGGCGAGATACGGCCCCCGACTCGAAGTCGAGTGGCTCCCGCCATACGCCCCTGAACTCAACCCCACCGAACACGTGTGGGGGCACACCAAGACTGGCGATCTTGCCACCTTCATTCCCGACGATGTGGTTCATCTTGGCCGAAAGGTCGCCGCGCGACTCCGCAAGACAAGGGTCGACGAATCTCCCCTGCGTTCGTTCTTCACGACCTCGAAACGCACCCTGTCATCTGTATTCCGAGGGATCCTCGGCTTCTCAAGAGCCGCTGCGGGGGACGGCTCAAGGCGCAAACTGCTCGCGCCACGCCACCTCTGGCCAGTCGGCACAGTTCACCGGTTGGGCCGGCCCGGGTGTGCTCCGGCCGGCGTCGATCTGGGCCCGCAGCAGCTTTCCCAACCGGGCCACGATCTCCGGCTGGGCGGCTGCCAGATTGGTGGTTTCGGCCGGATCGGCCTCAAGGTCAAACAGCTGAAAGGGGGGCAACTGGCTCAGATCGGCCACTGGGGCTTCGAGCCAGAGCGAAGGAGCTGGTGTGGGCGGGCTCCAGCCCCCCGAGCCCGGCCAGAGATGCAGCTTCCAGCGCCCCTCCCGGATCGCAAACCGGCCCTCCGAAGAATGCATGATGCACGACTTGCGGGTGCCCTCGGCTTGGCCCCGGAGCAGCGGGAGCATACTGAAGCTGTCCTCCGCCGCATCTGCTGGGAGCGTGGCATCCAACAGATCGGCGCAGGTCGCCAGCAGATCGGCATGGCAGACAAGTTGATCGGAGCGGCTCCCCGCCAGCGTCTGCCCCGGCCAACGCACGACCAGCGGCACGCGATGGCCCCCTTCGTAGAGATCTGTCTTATAGCCGCGCAGGCCGGCGCTTGGATCGTGGCCGAGGGCCTCCAGCGCGGGCAGGTTTGCGGCGGGAGAAAAACCGTTGTCGGAGGAGAAGACCACCAGCGTGTTGGGGGCGAGACCCGTGCGCTCGAGCACGTCGAGTAATCGGCCGACGTCGGCATCGACCTGCGCGATGAAATCGCCATAGTCTGTCGACTGCGTGCGGCCGACAAACTCTTGAACGGGCACGATCGGCGTGTGCGGGGCCGCCAGCGGCAGATAGAGAAAGAAGGGCTTGCCGTCGGTCGCTGCGGCCCGCTCGGTGAGATACTCGGCCGCGGTGTCGATGAGCGTCGGCTCAACGCCCTCCATCGTGAAGTCGGGGCTGATCGGGCCACCTCGAAAGTATTTCGGTAACGGGCTGTCGGCGATCTGGCCGGTAGGCAGCGTCACGATCCGGTCCTGCGCGAGCCAGACGTAGGGGGGCATGTCGAGCGAGGCACTGATGCCGAGGAAGCGATCGAAGCCATGGGCCAGCGGCCCGCCACCGAACGGCTGCGACAGATCGACATCTTCCTCGTGAGGGCCAGTGCGGGGCCAGTCGACGCCGAGGTGCCACTTGCCAAAGACCGCCGTTGTGTAGCCCCGGTTCCGCAGGAAATCGGCGACGGTCATTCGCCCCGGTTCGATGAGCGACTCGCTATATCCCCGCAGCGTCTGCGCCTTGAGCTTTCCGCGCCAGGAGGATCGCCCCGTGAGAAGCGTATACCGGCTCGGCGTGCAGACGCCGGAGGCAGAGTGCGCATCGGTGAACAGCATCCCTTCGGCAGCGAAGCGGTCGAGACGGGGAGTTCGCCAGGCACTGCTGGGGTTGTAGCAGGAGAGATCGCCGCGGCCGAGGTCGTCGGCGAGCACGTAAAGGATATTCGGCCTGGCCTTCTCGACAGGCTCTCCAGCTCGGCTGGGAAGAGCCACGAGCAGACAGACGAGCCAAAGGGCAAGGGCTGCCACGGTGGGGAGCGGGCGGGGTGTGGGCATGGAACCTGGTGGGGTGAAGGAAAACGCCGAACGCGTCAGGCGAGCAGTTCGCGGCTCACCCGCTACGGCTCCACGCCGCTGAGCCGCCGGGCCGCTCACCAGCTCCAGAATGGTGGCGGAAGTGCCAGTGGCCTGGCTATCCCTTACCTCTACGGAGTGAGTGAAAATGCTCCGGGGGGGTGGAGCGATTCGCTCCACCCCGGCGGCTCCGACTGGAGCGATTCGCTCCAGTCGTCCCATCCGTCACCGGCGTCGTATCGGCCGGCAACGGCACAAGACATTCGTTTTCAAGACGTTTTCCTGAAAGGAAATATTCTTGAGTCTGGGCAGTCCTTCTGGCACGAGGTGTGCACGTTAGAAAAGTGTGTGGGGGTGTGGCGCTCAGCGGGCCAACCAACTTTGGGTTCACCAGGGACGGCTGTCGCGAGGCGATCGAACGGCACTCGATCTCAGCGTGCGACAGACTTGTCTCAACATCAAAAGGATCTCGACCATGGCGATGATCAAGCGAATGGTGATGGCGTGCGCGTGCACGGTGGCTTTGACGGTGGCAAGCACGACTGCGATGGCTCAAAGCACCTGGAACGGGTCGGTCTCGGGCACGACGGTCGACAGCACGACGTATGGGTATTGGACCAATGCGGGTAACTGGAGCGGCGCCACTTTCTCAAATCAACCATCTTTCTTGCCCGTCGTCGATGGACAGGGATACCCGGTGATGATGAACGACGAGTTCTGGATCAGCTCCAGCGTCGGCAATGCCAAGATGGGGTCGCTCACGCTCAGTTCGGGCACGATCCAACACTTCGACGGCTCCACTGCCGGCATCTATAAGGTCGGTCGCATCGGGGCATCCGGCTCTGGCACGTTCACGCAGACGGGTGGCGTGTTCTACTACAACAAGGGCGAACTTCGGATCGGTGAAAACGTCGGCGCAGACGCCTCTTCAAACGGCCTGTATACGATCAGCGGCGGAACGTTTTCGACTGTGGGCGCCGTTACTGGTACCACTGGCGGCAACGTGGTGCTCAACCGCAATCAGGCATCGGCGAACTTTCAGCAGGCCGAACTCCGGATCAGCGGCAACGCCGCCGTGACACTCGGCCAGCCCGTGACCGTGTCCCAAGCCCTGCGGTTTGGCGGCGGCAACGGCGCCGCGAACAGCGCGATCCTGTCGATCATCGGCTCCCAAGCGAGTGTCAGCGTGTGGGGGCTCGAAATGGCCAACGCCGCCACGAGCACCCCTCGAAACGGCCTGATTCAGTTCTCATTCGATCAAAACGGGCCGTCGCTCATCAACCTGACTGGCACGATCGTCGGCTCGGCCGGCGTCGCAGCGAATCTGACGCAGGGTTATATGGACATCGACTACACCGGCACGCAACTGACGCTCGGCCAGACGTTCAACCTGATGACGGCCAGCACGGGCACGATCGCCATGAACAACAGCCTCTTCGGCCTCCTGACCAGCGACACCGCCGACTGGCAGTTGCAACTGACCAACGGCGCGACGACCCTGCAGGCGGTCTACGTGCCGGAGCCGTCGGCTGCCATGCTGCTCTCCCTCGGCGCGGGAGCCGGGGTGTTCGTGATCGGAAAGCTCAACCGGGCCCGAAACGCCTGGGCGTCTCGCTCCCAAGCATGATCCTGCCGTGACGCGGCCGGCGACGTCGGGCAAGAGCCGCATGAGCGCCGGGAAGGTCGCGTGGCCCGCGGCGGCGCGGGCATACATCGCCGTCACGCCGCGGGTGAGTTGCACGCCGCGGTTATGCCACGCGAACCATGGCGGCTTCGGCCAGGCGACGCTGGAGAAACGCCACTCCGGGAGGGAAGGCAGGCGTTTCACGAATCGCGGGGCCCGGGATACGCAAGCACGCGGCTCACGCGGCTCACGGACCGCTCACCAGCTCCGAAATGGTGGCGGAAGGGCCAGTGGCCGGGCTATCCCTCCTTGACCCGGCCCTACCAACCCCATAACGTCTGCGGGGTTCAGTCGGTGTCGGGTGATCACCCCGGAGACGGCGTCATGCGGCGGCGGCAGCGAATGAATCGGCGGCGGAGCCAAACCCGGCAGTCGCCGCGGCTCATCGAGCAGCTCGAAACTCGGCACGCCCTGGCGGTGAGCTTCGCGGCAGGCGCGTGGACGGTCGTGGGGGACGCAAACACGGCGCTGCCCGACGACACGATCGTCATTGAGCAGAATCCAGCCAACTTCCGCCAGATCCGGGCGACCATCAACGGTGCCGTGGTCGACGTCCGCTCGGCGGCTCGGGTGAAGTCGATCCACGTCGTCGGTGGGTTCGGCGATGACTCGATCACGGTGAACGTGCCGGGCAACACCCGCATCGCCACGCTGCTCGAAGGGGGCTTCGGTAACGACGTGATCACGGGAGGCGATGGCCCCGACGTCATTCTCGGTGGGCCGGGCCGCGACACACTCAGCGGCGGTGCTGGCAACGACGAGGTGCGCGGCAATGGTGGCGTTGACGCGATTGTGGGAAGCGGCGGCGACGACGCGCTCTTCGGCGGTACCGGCGTCGACTCCGTCCGCGGCGGCGCAGGCAGAAACACGCTCGACGGTGGCCTGGCCATCGACGCGATGTATGGCACCGCCGGCATCGACATCGCGCGGCTCGACGAGGGCGAGCAGCTCGTCGGCAACGAAAGCACAAACCCCCTGGCACCCGTCGGAGACATTGCCCGGCTGAAGTCGTGGGCGATCGAGGGCGCGGTGGCGCGGTACCGCGACATGCTCGGCAGGCCGGTGTGGCCGTGGTGGGGTGGGCCGATTGTGATGTTCGACGGCAGCATCGCCCCTGCGTCCACCGCCACCGCGAGCGGTCCGTCTGGGCGAGATTATTCCCAGACACCGACGCAGGTTGCGGGCGTCGATGAGGGCGATCGCGTGAAGACCGATGGGTCGCACCTGTTCGCACTCGCCGGCGACGGCATCGACATTCTCGACGTTGCGACGCCGGAGCAGCTCGGCGTGGTCTCGCATCTCGCCCTGCCGGGCGACGAGCGGCAACTCTTTCTCGCGGGCACGCGGTTGACCGTGATCTCGCAGGAGTGGGGCCAGTCCGACGTCGCCATCGGCACCGCTGCCATGATGCCGATCCACTCGCCGACCCGCTGGCAGGTCGTGGTGACCGTGGTGGACGTGGCAGCTCCCGCGTCGCCGGTGATCGTGGAGACCACGAGGCTCGACGGCTGGCTGGTTGACGCCCGGGCGATCGGCGACCGCGTGACGGTCGTGACGCAGGGCTCGATCGACCTGCCGGTGCCGGGTGTCGTAGCGGATCCGGCGACTCCTGTGCCGCCGTCACCCGTGCCCACTCTCACTCCCGCTGTGGGCAGGCCGTCCTTCGTGTTCGGTCCGATCAATCCGAGAGACGGCACCGGCACCCGTTACGAGGATGAGGCGTCGTACCGCGACCGTCTGGAGAAGGCCTGGGGCGAGACGTTGCTGCCGGGTTACCAGGTCGTCGATGCAGCTGGCGACGAGTCGTCGGGCGCGCTGGTCGATCCGGCCCGAACGTCGCTGCCTGTCGACGGTGGTGACACAAGCCTGCTGTCGGTGGTGTCGTTTACCGTGGGCGATGCCGTCGCCGGACCCGACGCCACCACCACGGCGGGCGGCGTCGGCGGCCGCATCTTTGCCTCGACGTCGGGGCTTTATGTGGTCGACACCCACGTGGGCTCGTGGTGGGATGGCGCTGATGCTGGCACAACCACGAACGTCTACAAGTTTGATATCACCGCTGTCGATGCGCCGCTGGTGGCGATGGGATCAGTCGCAGGCATGACGCTCGACCAGTTCTCGCTCGACGAGCACGACGGCCTGCTGCGGATCGCCACGACCGACGGCTTTGGTGACGGAGCGTCGAACGCCGTCACCGTGCTGGCCGCCACAGCCGGGCGGCTCGAAGCGGTGGGGAGCGTGTCGGGCCTCGCCCGCGGGGAGCGGATCTACTCCGTGCGATTCGCAGGCGACCGCGGCTATGTGAGCACGTTCCGGCAGATCGATCCGCTGTTCGTGATCGACCTCTCCACGCCAACCGCGCCGCGCGTGACCAGCGAGTTGAAGGTACCGGGATACTCCACGCACCTCATGCCGCTGGATGACACGCACCTGCTCGGCGTCGGCCGCGACGTCGATCCGATCACCGGCCGCGATGCAGGGCTACAACTCTCCATCTTCGACGTGGGCGACCCCGCGGCGCCGAAGCGTTCGGCGACCTACACGTTTGTGGGTGGCGACTGGGGCTCGTGGTCTCCCGCCTCGTGGGACCACCACGCGCTCGGCTGGTTCGCGGAGCAGGGGATCCTGGCGCTACCGGTCCAGGAGACAGGCTGGATGACCGACCTCGTCGTGTTCCGCATCGATACCGGCTCCCTCGATGCGTTCACGCGGCTCGGCACGATCGAACACACCGACTCGATCGATCGCAGCGTGCGGATCGGTGATGTGCTCTACGCCGTGTCTCCAGGACAGGTGACGGCGCATCCGCTCGTCGACCCGGCCGTGCTCCTCGCGGCCGCCGACCTCTCCCCGGGTGCCGCGGGGCCGATCGCCATCGATCCGATCGTCGTCGCGTTCTGAGCCGGCCCTCGAAACCCTCGAGTGCCTCAACTGCGGTGGCGACATCCGACTCATCGCGTTCATCACCGAACCGGGAACGATCCGCAAGATCCTCGCGCACCTCGGAGAACCGATTAGCCGCCACGAGGCGGTACTCGGGAAAACCCCGCCGACCCTCTTCGGCTGGGGATAGCCTGACTCCTTGCCTGGGTGAACGATTCCAGGCGCGAATCCGAGAGAGCACTCGTTCTCCCAGGCCGCGGTCGCCGCCGTGGTGGCTCACCGGGTAGCCTCACGCGATTCGACCGCTTTTCCAGGAAGCCGACCATGACCCAGCGCGCCGTGCCTGACAAGCATCCACCGTTCGCCGACGACCGCGAGGCCGGGAGGTGGTGGCTCGACAACGTCTATGCCGGCGACGATGCCGTGCAGCTCACGCCGCGGGCCGTCGTCACCGGGATGCTGATCGGCGGGCTGATGTCGGTGTCGAACCTGTATGTCGGCCTTAAGACCGGCTGGGGCCTCGGCGTCACCATCACCGCCAGCATCATCGCCTATGCGGTGTTCAAGTTTCTCGAGCAGGTGGTGCCCGCCTACCGTGCCCGGCCGTTCTCCACGCTTGAAAACTACACGATGTCGAGCGCTGCCAGTGCCGCCGGCTACATGTCGAGCGCCGGCCTCGTATCGGCGATCCCTGCCCTCTACCTCACCACCGGCCGCTTGCTCGAGTGGTGGGAGATCGGCCTCTGGCTCGTGGCGCTCTCCATGCTCGGCGTGTTCATGGCGATCCCGCTCAAGCGGCAGCTGATCAACATCGACCAGCTCCCCTTCCCCTCCGGCATCGCCACCGCCGAGACGCTCTCCAGCATGCACAGCGCCGGGGGCGAGGCGGTCGTGAAGGCCCGGTCGCTGTTCGGTGCGGCCCTTCTCGGGGCCGTCGTCGCCCTGTGGCGCGACCTCGTGGGGGGCATCAAGCCGCTCGCCGGCTGGGCGATCCCGAGCGAGATCCCCTTCGGTCCGTTTCCGTTCGCCCGCGACCTGCTCAGCCGATATACGATCGGCATCGAGGGCTCGCTGATCATGGTCGCAGCCGGCGCGATCATGGGGCTGCGGGTGGCCGCGTCGATGCTCGTGGGCTCGATCATCTTCTATGGCGTCATCGGGCCAATCCTCGTCGAGAGGGGCATCGCCCAGCCGGGCTACCGCGGGATCGTATCCTGGGTGCTCTGGCCCTCGACGGCGATGATGGTGTCGTCGGGGCTCCTCTCATTCGCCCTCAAGTGGAAGACGGTCCTCCGTGCCTTCGGCGGCCTCGGCCGGCTCGTGGGGGGCGCGGCGAAGGCCGATCACGACGACCCGCTCGCCCACGTCGAGGTGCCGTCGAGCTGGTTTGTGGCCGGCACGCTCGCCGCGGGCACTGCCTGCGTGATTCTCGGCCACTGGCTGTTCGACATCACCTGGTGGATGGGCATTCTCGCGGTGCTCGTCACCTTCTTCCTGTCGATCGTAGCGGCGCGGGCCACCGGAGAGACCGACATCACGCCGATCGGCGCGATGGGCAAGATCACGCAGCTGATGTATGGCGTGGTCGCCCCCTCCAACATCACCACCAACCTGATGACCGCGTCGATCACCTCCGGGGCCGCCTCGCATGCGGCCGACCTGCTCACCGACTTGAAGTGCGGCTACCTCCTCGGTGGCAATCCGCGGAAGCAGACGATCTCGCAGTTCTTCGGCGTGATCGCCGGCACGATCGTATCGGTGCCGGCCTACCTCTTCGTCGTGCAGCGAGATCCCACGAAGCTCGGCACCGAGGCCCTCCCCGCACCGTCGGCGAAAGTCTGGGCCGGCGTCGCCGAACTCCTCGCCAACGGAATCGGTGCCCTGCCAGCCGGTGCGCTGGCCGCGATCGCGATCGGGGCTACGATCGGCATCCTGCTCACGCTGCTCGAAGAGTTCGGGCCGAAGTCATGGCGACCTTGGCTCCCCTCGACCACCGGCCTGGGCATCGCCGGCGTGATCCCGGCCTTCAACTCGTTCGCGATGTTCGCCGGCGCCCTCGTCGCCTGGATCATCGCCCGCGCCCGGCCACAGCTGGCCGAGACCTACACGGTGCCAGTCTCGAGCGGCCTGATCGCGGGAGAGAGCCTGATGGGCGTGGCGATCATCCTCGTGCTCGAGGCGCTGAAGGCGTTCGGCGCGGGATGACGGGCCACCACGAGAAAATGGTTCGGCAGGCACCACAGGCGGGTGCGACGCCGGTGGGCAGAGGTTTCGCCACCCCGGTAGACTCTAGCCCGTGCCCGCCGTGAGGTACGGGCGTCACCGTGATGCCACGAGTGACCGGGAGTTCGCCGGGTGATCGACTATCGAATACACGTGGTGTTCGCGGCGGGCGTCATGACGATCATGGCATGCCTCGTGCTGCACTCGTTCTTCATGTTCCTGGTGCTGGAGTCGCAGGTGGCCTTTCGCCGCTGGTTCCCGAGCGCAGCCCGTGCCCGAATCGTGATGTCTCCGATGCTTCTGGCCGCGGCGCTGCTGGTGATCTCGAGCTTCCTGCAGATCGGCCTCTGGTCCATCGTGCTCTGGTACTACGGCCACTTCGAACACATTCACGACGTGGTCTACTTTTCCGGAACGACTTTCACGACCCTCGGAACCGGCAAACATACGCTGGTGTCGCCCTACTGCGTGCTCGAGCCAATGGAGGCCACCAACGGCATCCTCGTGGCCGGCCTCAACACCGCGATGCTGTTCGCGATCCTATCCAACACCGCCCGGAGGCATGCCGGCTCCGACGACGTTCTCCCGTGACGATCGCCCTGCCTGCGACCCACCGGTCGTGACCGCTGGGTCAGGCCGACATGACCTTCACGAGGTTGGCGTCGATCGCCGCCAGAAACTCCTGCGTCGTGAGATGCGGTTGGCTGGGACTGATCAGGATCGCGAGGTCCTTCGTCATCTTCCCCTGCTCCACCGTCTCGATGCAGACCCGCTCGAGCGTCTCGGCGAACCTCGTCACCTCGGGCGTGCCGTCCAGTTTCCCACGATGCGCCAGGCCGCGAGTCCAGGCAAAGATCGAGGCGATCGGATTGGTGGAGGT
>CAJBSQ010000529.1 GCA_903958265.1 uncultured Planctomycetaceae bacterium | reverse complement strand
CACTCCAGCCTGCTGCCCGCTGTGCGCCGCCGCATTCCTCGTGCCCGAACCCCGACTGGCGGAGGTGGCGAGGCGACCTCCGCTCCCCGTCGGCGACGCCGCACCGCAGGCGCTCCCCGGCTTCGCCCTTCGCGAGCCTGTCAGGATGCTGGGCCGTGGTGCCGACGCGATCGAACTCAAGCGGCTCAGCGACGAGGAGCGGCGGATCCGTCGTGGCCGCCGCACCATCATCCTGCTGGTGGTCGGCGTGGCGTTGCTGGCCGCGCTGGTGATGCTGCTGGGCCTCCCGGCGGGCCGCCGCTGATCCGAGCGCCTTAAACGGAGCCGCAGGCTTGCTCGCTCCGGCAGAGTGCGGGCCTGCCCGCCAGAGAGGTGAGGCCGTAAGCCGGATCACCCCGCGGCTTCGAGACGCTCGCCGATGGCCAGGAGGTCTTCGGCGTCGAGGAAGGCGTCGTTGGCCGTGAAGATCCGGCCGATGGCCGCCCTGTGAATCTTCATCTTCGTGCCGCCCACGCCCACCGCCCCATACACGACGGCCCCTCCGTCGGTCCGTGCCTTATCGCCCGCCGCCAGGCCCTCGATGCCGGCCGGCGGCACGGCGTTGAGGTCGATGAGCACGCGGGCCGTGACCGCGGCGCGACGGCCGGCGGTGTCGAGCAGCGTGGCTCCAGCGGCCCCCGCCGCCACGATCACGTCGGCCGCGGCGATCACCCTCGCGAATGCCGACTCCGCACGATAGGCCCCGTGGTGCTCGATCGCCTCGAACCGCGCTGCCGGCAGACCCGTCGCCTCGACGATTCCCCGCACGACGTGCTCGGCACGCTCCCACGAGCGCGACGCGATCGCGACGTGGGCTCCCTTGCCGGCGAGCAGGCGGGCCACTCGCTGCCCGACCGGCCCGGTGCCGCCGAGCACCACGGCCCGGCACACCGCGGCAGCATCCGGCACCAGCGGCACGTGCCGCCCCGCAGCCACGACCGCCGCTGCGGCGGTCGTATTGGCCCCGGACGGATCGACGAGCACACCGAGCCGCACCGGACCGAAGAACGTCGACCGCACCCGCGCCGCCACGGCTTCAGCCACTGCCACGTCGGAGCCGCCGATGAAGATCGCCGTCGATGCGAGGTCGGCGCCCCCCCGCGTGAACATGCCGCCGTGCACCAGCGACACCACGTTCTCCACCGTCACCCCGCCATGCCGCAGAAGCACGTCGGTGCCGGCGTCGACGGCGACGACGGCATCGAACGTGCTCGGCTGTGGATCACAGTCGAGTTGGATCAGGATCTTCTTCGGCATGGCTCCAGCGTTCCTCCGCCGGCGCGACCGTCAGAAGCCCCTGAAGGGATGGGCGGCCTTGTCCTTGCCGGCGATCATCTCGTCGACGGAGGGCTTGCCCTTCATCGCGCTGGTGATCGCTTCGAGCGTCGCCTGGTAGTTGTAGTCGTAGATCTTCTTGTCATCGGCGGCGAGCCAATGGATGAACACGCCACAGACGATCACGAGGTTCTCGGCGTCGCTCTTCGGGATCACGCCCGAGGCCACGCTGTCAGCGACGGCCTTCGCCACCGCGGCCTGCGCCGGGCCGAACATCTGCACGGCCTGTTTGGCCCCCTTGATCGTGACCTTGGTGATCATGACCGTCGACGGCT
>CAJBSQ010000528.1 GCA_903958265.1 uncultured Planctomycetaceae bacterium | reverse complement strand
GAGGCGATGCCGCTGCCGCTGCCACCCGTGGCCACCGGCACGGCGGGTGAGGAGCGGGTGGCGTTTCTTCAGGATCGCGTCGACCAGCTCGTCCGCGCCTACCGTGTTCGCGGGCATCTGATGGCGGAAATCGACCCACTCGGCCGGCCGCGGCCGGGTCTGCCCGAACTCGATCCGGCCTTCTACCACCTCACCGAGGAGGACATGGACCGGTCGTTCTCGACCGACACGATCGAGGGTCCGCAGTCGATGTCGCTGCGGCAGATCATCAAGCGGCTGCGAAATACCTACTGCCGGTCGATCGGCGTGCAGTTCATGCACATGGACGACCTTCGCGTGCGGCAGTGGCTGCAGGTGCGGATGGAAGGCAGCGAGAACCGGATCCAGCTCGACCGCCGGCAGCAACTCCGGATTTACCGGCAGATGACAACGGCCGCCGTGTTCGAAGAGTTTATTCAGAAGCGGTTCCTCGGGGCGAAGAGCTTCTCGCTCGAGGGGTCGGAGAGCCTGATTCCGCTGGTGGAGATGGCGATCGAGCGGGCCGCCGCGCAAGACATCGGCGACTGCGTGCTGGCGATGGCCCATCGCGGCCGGCTCAACGTGCTGGCCAACATCATGGGCAAGAGCCCGCAGCGGATCTTCCGCGAGTTCGCCGACATGGATCCTGAGCTCCACGTGGGTCGCGGTGACGTGAAGTACCACCTCGGGCATTCCACCGACTATCGGGCGGCCAACGGCCGGAGCGTGCACCTCACGCTCTGCTTCAATCCGAGTCACCTGGAGTTCGTGAACCCGGTCGCGATCGGCCGCATGCGGGCCCGCCAGGATCGTTCGGGCGACCAGTCGCGGCAGGGCGGGATGGTGATCCTGATCCACGGCGATGCGGCCTTCGCCGGCGAGGGCATCATCCAGGAGACCCTCAACCTCAGCGAGCTCGACGCCTACCGGGTCGGCGGCACGCTTCACGTGATCGTCAACAATCAGATCGGCTTCACCACCGGCCCGCGCGAGTCGCGCAGCTGCGTCTATGCGACCGATGTCGCCAAGATGCTCCAGATCCCGATCTTCCACGTCAACGGCGAGGATCCTGAGGCCGTGGCCCAGGTCGTGAACCTCGCGACCGATTTCCGCCGCGAGTTTCAGCGGGACGTCGTGATCGACATGTACTGCTTCCGGCGCCGCGGCCACAACGAGGCCGACGAGCCGGCGTTCACGCAGCCGGCGCTGTATCGCGTGATCGAGAAGCGGCCGAGCGTCCACGAGAGCTACCTCGAGAAGCTCCTCAAACTCGGCGAGGTGTCGGCCGAGGAGGCGAAGCAGATCGCCGAGCAGCAGCAGGCCAAACTCGCAGCCGACCTGTCGGTGGCCAAGAGCGAGGAATACGTTCACAAGGACGACATCGGCGGGATGTGGGCCTTCTACATCGGCGGCCGCGAGCGGGACGCCGCCGAGGTCGATACCGGGGTCCGCCGCGAGGTGCTCGAAGACCTCCTGCTGCGACTCGTGGCCCTGCCCGACGGCTTCCAGCCGCACGCCAAGATCAGGAAGTTTCTCGAGAACCGCGTTCAGATGGCGGCTGGCGCGATGCCGCTCGACTGGTCTGCAGGCGAGGCGCTCGCCTTGGCGTCGATCGCCACCCAGGGGCTGCGAGTGCGGATCTCGGGCCAAGACAGCCAGCGGGGCACGTTCAGCCACCGCCATGCCGTGATCCACGACTCCGTGACGGATGAGACCTACTGTTCGCTGGAGCACCTCAGTCCCGATCAGGCGCCCGTGGAGATCTACAACAGCCCGCTCTCGGAGGCGGGCGTGCTCGGCTTCGAGTATGGCTACAGCCTCGACTGCCCCGACGGTCTCGTGGCCTGGGAGGCCCAGTTTGGCGACTTCGTCAACGCCGCGCAGGTCGTGATCGACCAGTTCATCGTCAGCGCCGAAGATAAGTGGAATCGGCTCTCGGGTCTGGTGATGCTCCTGCCACACGGCTTCGAGGGGCAGGGCCCCGAGCACTCCAGCGCCCGTCTGGAGCGGTTCCTGGCGCTGTGCGCCAAAGACAACATCCAGGTCGTCCAGCCCACCACGCCCGCGCAGATGTTTCACCTACTGCGGCGGCAGGTGCTCCGCGTCTGGCGAAAGCCGCTGGTGGTGATGACGCCCAAGAGCCTGCTGCGGCATCCCGGCTGCATCTCCACGATGGACGAGCTTGTGAAGGGCGGGTTCCAGCGGGTGATCCCGGATGCGTCGGGCACACCCCCGCGGGACATCCACCGCGTGCTGCTCTGTACGGGGAAGGTCGCCTTCGAGCTGGAGAAGCGGCGGCAGGAACTCGGCCGCCGCGACGTGGCGATCGTCCGGGTCGAACAGCTCTATCCGCTGCCCCGTCAGGCGCTCGAGGCCGCCCTGGCTCCCTACGCGGCCGGGACACCGGCCATCTGGGTACAGGACGAGCCGGAAAACATGGGCGCCTGGAGATTTTTCCGGATCCACTTCGGCGACAAGCTCCTCGACCGCTTCCCGTTCTCAGGCGTGTGCCGGCAGAGTGCCGCCAGCCCCGCCACCGGTTCCAAGAAGAGCCACGATCTCGAGCAGAATGAACTGCTGAGCGCCGCGTTCACCAGCTGACCTTCCCACCCGTTCCGAGGCCGCCTCAGGGCGGCGATGATCCATGGCAATCGAACTGAAAGTTCCCGAAGTCGGCGAGTCGATCACCGAGGTCATGATCGGCGTGTGGAAGAAGCAGGAGGGAGACGTCGTTGCCGCCGACGAGTCGATCGTGGAGATCGAGAGCGACAAGGCGACCGTCGAACTCCCAGCGCCGGCGTCCGGCACGATCATCAGGGTGCTGAAGGCCAGCGGTGAGAAGGCGGTGGTGGGAGAAGTGATCGGCATCATGGAGCCGGCCAGCGTCGCCGTCCCCGCCGCGGCATCGGTGTCGCCGCAACCCACCGTCGGCATCAAGCATTCCGATGGCAAAACGACGATCGGTTCGGTTCAGCCGCCGACCGCCCCCGTGATGCCCTCGAGCGGGATGCCCTCCAGAGTGATGCCGGCGGCGGCCCGCGTGCTCGGCGAGGCGGGTGTGTCGGCTGCCGGGGTTGCAGGCACGGGCCCGGGCGGCCGGGTCACGAAGGCGGATGCCGTGGCCGCCACGGTCAAGCCGGCCCCTCCGGCCGTGAAGTCCCCGGCTTCGGCCCCTCCCCGAGTCGGCGGCAGCCGCGAAGAGCGGTACCAGTTGATCAGCCCCATTCGACAGCGGATCGCGGAGCGGTTGGTGGAGGCCCAGCAGCAGGCGGCGCTCCTCACCACGTTCAACGAGTGCGACATGTCCGCCGTCATGGCGTTGCGGGCCAAGTTCAAGGACCAGTTCCAGGAACGGTATGGTGCGAAGCTCGGCTTCATGTCGTTCTTCGTGCGGGCGGCCGTCGAGGCGCTGCGGGCCGTGCCGCAGGTCAACGCGGAATATCGCGAGCCGCACATCGTCTACCGTGACTTCTACGACATCGGTATCGCCGTCGGCGGCGGCAAGGGGCTCGTGGTCCCCGTGCTCCGCAACGCCGAGACGATGTCGTTCGCCCAGATCGAACTGGCGATCGGTGAGTTTGCCCGCCGGGCGGCCGACAACAAACTCAAACTGGAGGAACTCCAAGGGGGCACGTTCACGATCTCGAATGGCGGCGTGTATGGGTCGATGCTCTCGACGCCGATCATCAACCCGCCGCAGAGCGGAATCCTGGGCCTGCACTCGATCCAGGACCGGCCGATGGCCGTCAACGGCCAGGTTGTGATCCGGCCGATGATGTACCTCGCCCTCACCTACGATCACCGCCTCGTAGACGGCCGCGAGGCGGTGACGTTCCTGAAGCGGATCAAGGATACGATCGAAGACCCCAGCCGGCTCATGCTCGAGGTGTGAGGTCGATATCCAGCACGACAATCAGATGCCTTCCCTGAGGGGAGTCCGGCGATGGAAGCCGGAGGAGCCTTGGGATGTTCGCTCGCCGGAGTTGCAGCCATCGCGTGTCGTGGTCTGAACAGACCACAGCGACGAAGGCGTTGATCGGCGGGTGTTTTTCGAACCGCGGGACCCCATTTTCCAGGACCTCGAGGACTCCCTTGCATGCCCACCCATGACCTCCTCGTGATCGGCGGCGGCCCCGGCGGCTATGTGGCCGCGATCCGTGCCGCGCAGCTCGGGATGAATGCGGCCGT
>CAJBSQ010000527.1 GCA_903958265.1 uncultured Planctomycetaceae bacterium | reverse complement strand
GCGTGGCCTTCGAGGGGTATCGACTGGCATCGCTGCAAGGGCTCGAGTTCCAGTCGAACAGGGCCGTCCACTCGGGAGGGCACACGGGCTTCTCGCCGATCATGGCACCGTGCATGTCCGCCGTGCAGGCCAGATGCCCCAGAACCCACGCGGCATGGTTCATTCCCGGGGACGGCTGTGAGGCCATCGTGTTGTCGGGGATGTCGGCCACGAGGCGTTTGGCGTAGCCGAGGTTGAGATTCCAGGTGTGCAGGAGAGGGTTGGTCATGAGGTTTGCAAGGAGAGGTCGCGGCATTCTCGGCTGCCGCTCTCGCTCATCGGCAGTGGCACCGGGTCAAGACGCCAGTGAGTTTCGGCGATGGGGCTTGCCTGCGACCATCTCGAGTTCTTTCCCGGTCACCGCCCGGAGGATTTTTCGGGCCAGATTCGCCCCCCCGACAATCCGGCCCTCCGAGTAGTCGTCGAGCCCGTAGCCCTGCCCGGACTCCCGGTCACGCTGGGCCTGAACCGCTTCCCGGCACAAGGCGGCGATCTGGATGAGTTTTTCGGAATCTGGATGCGGACGAGGCATGACAGCGGGGTCGCTCAAGGAGGGGCCACAGGAGGGCTACGATCCACTCCTATTCTATATCGGTAGCCCCACGCGAGGAGTGCAGCGGGTGGCCGAATGTGCGGCGCACGACTCCGCGGATGCTGTGGGGCGATTTTTCGGGCCCTATCCGCCCAAGAAAAGGGTTCGCGGGCCTACTCGTGTTCGCCTTCGACATGGGCCTCACCGTCTGGGTCGATGGCTATATGGAGCGTCATCGGGTGGCAGCACACGGGACAGTCTTCCACGTAGTCTTGCCGCGAGCCGGCTGAGATGTCCACCGGCACGACGATCTCCTCGCCGCACGAGTCACAGATGTACGTGGCCTCGAGGTCAGCGGCGGGGCGTTTGCGGCGACGTTTTTTCCTGGGTTTCTTCATGCGAAACTCGCACACGAGGAGGAGGGCCCGGGTCGACGCCATCTATAGTATGCTCGCCGCCGAAACGCACAGGTCAGCCACCATTCCGGGGCACGTCGTGTCGTTGGGAGACACCGCCATGTTGATCGTCATCGTTACCTCGATGCTGCTCGTCGCGACCGGGGTCGCCTCCGCTGCGGATTCCGGCCAGCCGGCCGGGGCCGAATACACCCTGCAGGTCCTCACGGCGAAGCCCGGAAAACTCGACCGCGTGCACGAGTGGTTGCGGCAGCATCGCGATGACGTGCTGGCGAGGCATGGAGCCACGACCATCGCCTGCCTGGTTCCGGTGGGAGAAAACCCGAGGCGGGATGTTCTCTGCCTGTACAGGTTTCCAAGCAGCTCGGCGCAGGCGGAGTTCCATACACGGCTCGAGGCCGACCCCATGTGGCAGCCGCTCGATGCCTCCGCCGACGGGGCCGATGCACTTCTGGAGAAAATTGTGGAGATGTCTCTCAGCCCGACCGACTACTCGCCCGAGTGTGCTGTCGAGGCGTCAGCGAATCCCCGAGTCTTCGAACTTCGCACCTACACCTGCCCGACGACGGAGAAGCTGGCTTTTCTGCACGAGCGGTTTCGCCGCCATACGCTCAAACTCTTCGAGAAGCACGGCATGCAGAACCTCGTGTACTGGAATCCAACCCACGTCGCCGGCGGTGACCGGAAACTCATCTATCTCCTCGGCCACACCAGCGTCGATGCCGCGAAGGAGAGTTTCGCGGCGTTTCGCACGGACCCGGAGTGGCTCGCCGCCCGCGAAGCCTCAGAGCAGAAGGCCGGCGGTTCGCTGACCGAGAAGGAGAAGGGTGTTGTGTCGGAGTTTTTCGTGGCGACCGACTACTCGCCGTCGAAGTAAGGCGACTCCCACATCGGCGTCGCGCTCCTCATCGCTGCCGCGATTGGGCTTCCGGAACGGGTAGTGGAACCGTGCCAGGGGTACGGCGGTGTCACGAACGGCATGCAGGTCGGACTCAGCCCGCGACTGCGCTGCTTACTTCTTCGGGGCGGGCTTCGTCTTGTCTTGCTTGGGCTTCTTGTTTTTCTTGTCGTTCTTTTGCGAGTTGTTGCCCTTGCCCATGATGCGTTCTCCTTGAAAGAGGTGCTGGAAGATACCACCCACCCCCACATCCTAACGATCAGCGCCGTCACCTGACCAGATCAACCGAGTAGACTGAGATTTCGGTCGCATCCGGGTAGCGGACGCGGGCGGTCGTTCCGGTGTTTTCTCTCAGGAGTCGAGCATGCTGCGATCCTTGTTGTGTCTGGCCGCTGGTGTGGTTTTGGCTGCGGCCCACACGTCAGCCGACGAGTTTCGCGTGCTCGCGTGGAACGTGGAGAGCAACCGGCCCGGCCAACCGCCGGTGAGCGACGCCGACGTGATCGCCGACCAGCTCGTCGCCCTGATGCGCGATCCCGCCACCCGTGCCGAGATCGTGGCGCTGTCGGAAGTGGAGCCCAAGACGGTCGCCCGCTACCGCCAGGCCTTCGCCGATGGCCTGGGGGCCGAGGTCGATTTCGTCACGTCTGCTAGCGGAGGCTATGCCGACGCCGATTCGCTCATGCTCGCCGTCGATACCCGCCGGTTCCGGATCGACGACGTGATGGAGCTGCACCGCTACGCGGGGATCCGGGCGAACTTCACCGTGGATGATCCGAGTTCGTCGGAGTTTGGTGCCGTGCGGGCCCGTTCTCCCCTGATCGCAAAACTTCACGACCTTCTCACCGAGACGTCGTTCTGGGTGATCGTGAACCACCTCGCACGTGGCGAGGAGGACCTGCGAACGGATCAGGGCCGTGCCCTGCGCCGCTGGGCCGCCGATCACGGTGAGCCGATGATCGCTGCCGGCGACTTCAACTTCGACTACGTGTTTGCAACCTCCACGGGCAACGCCGCCTTTGACGCGATGGTCGAAGGGGGTGTGTGGCAGTGGCTCAAGCCCGACCCGCTGGTCGATTCCAACTGGTCGGAGGATCGAAAGTCGGGACGGCGGGGCGTCGACAGCTACCCCGGCTCGATCCTCGATTTCGTGTTCGTGGCGAACGAGGCGAAAAACTGGCAGGGCACGTCGGATGTGATCGTGCGATCGGACGATTTTCCCGACGACGACCGCACGAGCGATCACCGGCCAATCATCGCCACCTTCGATCCCGTACCCTGACGTCGTCCTTCAGAACGCCGTCGTGCCTCAAGACCGCCCCGCTGCACCCCCCCTCCACGTTTTCAGCGATGCCCGACGCCGCGTTTGTTTCTCACCCAGACCCGCCGCCGGCCACGTGGATCGTCGACCTCGAGATCGGCGGGCCGGCCGGCTGGGTCGGCGCCTGTCCGCCCGACCGCGATGCCTTCTTTGAGTGGCTCTGGGAGCAGTGCGGCGATGCGGGGCTCCAGGGAGTGTTCGAGGGGGCCGTCGATGTGGACGAGGCTGCCGCCCGGGGGTTGGTCGCCTCGCCGCGGGTGCTCGATGCCGCTGCGGCGCCATCCGATCGTGACTGGGTGGGGAGGCTCGCGCCGACGAGGGCAGCCTGCTGGTTTGAGGACGAGGCATCGGCCCGGGCCGCCGCGGCCCTGCTCGCCGCGGCAGGCGGCTGCGCGGTGTGCAGCGTGCGGCGGGAGACGAGTCGCGACGCGGGGGGCGATTGGCGGGCCGCGTTTGGCGCGATCGACGTGCCCGGATTCGGCACGATCCGGCCGGCGTGGGACGAGGGTGAGGCCGAGTCGACGGCCGCTGGCACGACGATCTTCATCGAGCCAGGGAGTGGGTTTGGTACCGGACTCCACGAGACGACCCAGCTGTGCTTGATGGCGCTGGAAGCATGGCAGGCCGAGCGTGGACGGCTCGATCGCGTTGTCGATGTCGGCAGCGGATCGGGCATCCTCGGCATCGCGGCGGCAGTGCGGGGAAGCAGCCGCGTTTCCTCCGTCGAGATCGACCCGCGGGTGCACGCCGCCATCCGCGACAACGCCCGCCGCAACGGCGTGGCCGACCGGGTGACTGTAATGGAGTCGATCCCGGCCGACGCGACCGCCGCCGACCTCGTGTTTGCCAACATCGTCGCGGCCGTGCTCCTGGAGCATGCGGAGGCGATCTGCCGCCAGATTCGCCGCGGAGCCAACGGTCGGTTCGAGGGCTGCCTCGTGCTCTCGGGGCTCCTCGCCGCTGATGTCGAGCCGGTCTCGGCCCGGTACGCTCGCGTGCTGGATGGCCTGCCGCTCCAGACGAGCCTCGGCGACTGGCACTGCCTGCGGTTTTCACCCGCGGCGGCCGATCAGGAGACTTCGCGATGACGCTGATCACCCTTCGGGACGTAACCGTGCGGTTTCGCGGGCCGCCGCTCCTCGACGGCGTGTCGTGCCATATCGAACCGGGCCAGCGAATTGGCCTGCTCGGCCGGAACGGCGCCGGCAAGACCACGCTGATGCGGGTGCTTTCGGGCCTGATCGAGCCCGACTCGGGTGCGGTGATCGCGGCTCCCGGCACGACGGTGGCCATTCTCCGGCAGGACGTGCCCCGCGATCTCGCGGGCTGCATTCGCGACGTGGTCGCCGCAGGCGCGGGGGAGCCGGCCGCCGTCGGTCCCGTCGACGAACTCGACCACGACCTCGTCTGGAGGCGGGAGCACGCCGTCGACCAGATCCTCTCGCGGATGGAACTCACCGCCGAGGCGCCGTTTGAGTCGCTCTCCTCGGGAATGAAGCGGCGGGTGCTGCTCGCCCGGGCGCTCGTGGCCGCCCCCGACCTGCTGCTGCTCGACGAGCCCACCAATCACCTCGACATCGACGCCATCGAGTGGCTGGAGAACTTCCTGGAGCGCTGGGCCGGCACGCTGATGTTCGTGACGCACGACCGGGCCTTCCTGCGGCGGATGGCCCGCCGGATCCTCGAGATCGATCGCGGCCGCATCTTCGACTGGTCGTGCGACTACGACACATTCCTCCTCCGCAAGGAAGCAGCGCTCGCCGCCGAGGAGAAGCAGAACGCGCTCTTCGACAAGAAGCTCGCCCAGGAGGAAGTCTGGATCCGCACCGGGATCAAGGCCCGCCGCACGCGGAACGAGGGACGGGTTCGGGCGCTGGAGCAGTTGCGGCGGGTGCGGGCCGACCGCCGCGGCCAGGTAGGCACGGCTGCGATCCGTATCCAGGAGGCGCAGCGGAGCGGGGCGCTCGTCGCGGCGCTGGAGAACGTGGCGTTTCTCCGCGAGTCGCGGCCGATCCTGCAGGGGCTGACGACGACGGTGATGCGAGGCGACCGGATCGGCATCATCGGCCCCAACGGTGCCGGCAAGACGACGCTGCTGCGGGTGCTGCTCGGCTCGCTTCAGCCGAGCTCGGGCTCCGTGAGGCTCGGCACCAACCTGCAGGTTGCCTTCTTCGACCAGTTGCGGGATCAACTCGACGACCAGAAGAGCGTGGCTGACAACGTCAGCGATGGATCCGAGACCGTGCTCATCGGCGGCAAGTCCCGGCACGTCATCGGCTATTTGCAGGACTTCCTCTTCGACCCGGAGCGGGCCCGCCTACCGGTGCGGTTTCTTTCCGGTGGCGAACGCAACCGCGTGCTTCTGGCACGGCACTTCGCCAAGCCCGCCAATGTGATCGTGCTCGACGAGCCGACCAACGACCTCGACACGGAGACGCTCGAACTGCTCGAGGAGCGGCTGATGGAGTTCAGCGGCACCGTGCTGGTGGTCAGCCACGACCGCGCCTTCCTCGACAACGTCGCCACCAGCCTGTTGGTCTTCGAGCCGTCCGGGCCGCCCGCGGCAGGCTCCCGCGATCCCGTAGTCCGGCCCGCCTACGGCGTGAAGGAATACGTCGGCGGCTACTCCGACTGGCTGCGGCAGAAGACCGCCTTGGTCGCCGAGGCCAAGGGCGAGCCTGTGGCCAAGCGACGGGCGGCCGAGCCGGAGCGGGCCGCGGGAGACCAGCCGCCGACCGCGGTCAAAAAGCGGAAGCTGTCTTTCAAGGACCAGCAGGAGCTCGCCGCGCTGCCGGTCTTGATCGACACGCTCGAAACCGAGATTGCCACGGCCCATGCCGCGATGGCGGCCGCCGACTACTTTCGCCAGCCTGGGGATGTGCTCGCCCGCGACAAGGCCCGGCTCGACGAGGCCGAGCGGCGGCTCGCCGAGGCCTACGGCCGGTGGGAGACGCTCGAGGGCGGCGCAGCCTGACCGCGCGGCGGTGGGCGCGGACCGTAGCCGCAGGTTCGCTCCCTGCGGTCCGCTCACGACGGTGGTGCAGGGAGAAAGCCAGCTCCTGCGGATGCAGCGTTCGACGGCGAGCTGGAGCAGGTGTGCCCGGCCTGCTCACCGCCTCGCTGCCGGCTCCGCTGCCGGCTTGTCGGCCGTCTGGATCTCGGTGCGGGCGGCGAGCGCCGCCGCCACCGTCACGCGAAGCGACGTCTCCCACCAGCGGTCGAGCGCCGCGGGCAAGACCGCGACGGCCGCGTCTTCCGATGCCTGGCTGCGGAGGTCGTTGACGAGCGGCACGAGGGCCGCCGGATCGTGGAGCCACTCCTCGCCGACGCTCCGCACCTCGTCGTCATCGAGCGACCGCAGCACCGAGACGATGCCATGGTCGAGACCGCACTCGTCGAGAATCGCGAGCACCGCCGCGGAATCGGCATGAAAGCCCTCAGCGGTGAGTCGCTCCTGCCCCTGCCGGGCGAACGACACGGCCATCGTTGGCACGGGCACCACGTTCGCGGCAGCCAGGTAGGCCAGTGGCCCGTGCTGTTTGGCGGCCATGAACGCCGTGACCTCCCAGAGCGCGGCGGTGGAGTCTTTTTTCGCGGCGAGCGTCGCCAGCCGTGCCAGCGCCGTCGGCCAGGCATCGCGACCGCAGGCACGATCGAGCCAACGCCATGCCCGCGTCGCGGCCACGCCGCCGAGTGCCATCAGCGGATCGGCATGCACCTCACCCGGGTCGGATCCGGGAATCGTCACCAGGGGTGTGGCCTCGTCTTCGGCGGCCCGCCGCAGCGCGTCGGCCACGTGGCGGTCGGCGACGGCAAAGCCTCCGCGCTCGACCGCACGCTGGAGCTTCTCGGCGACCGCTGCAAGCCGCGGTCGCCAGGCGGCCAGGGGCTCCGACATGCCCGCCGCGGCGAGCAGCCGGTCGACCGCGCGTGCGGCCTCGTCACCCGTGAAAAACAGCACACCCGATGAGATCAGGGCGTCGTCTCGGGCGGCATCGTCGCCGGCGGCTTCGCGGAGCGCGGCCAGGTCGGTCGCGAAGCGATGCGGGGCGGCCTCGAGCGACAGCCTGCCGCCGTCGGGAAGACCCACCGAAACCAGCCGCCCGGTCGCACCCTCGAAACGCGACTCCGTCGACCCGGCGTGAACCACCAGGATGTCATCCTCCCAGCGGAGGTCGACGCGATCGTCATGGACGATCGAGAGGCAGGCCACCGGCTCGATCTGGGCGGTGATGGCGGCAGCCGCGACCGCGTCTCGGGGCCGCGACTCGATCGTGCAGCTCGTCGAGATCTCGCGGGGATAGGCATGGCGGCCGGCCGCGACCTTCTCGGAGAGCGTGAAGGCCACGTTGACCGCGGCCCGCAGGCGGCCCGGCAGAGGGACTTCGAACCAGCCCGCCGCATGGGGCAGGTACCAGCCGAGCCCGGCGCTGCTCACCGCCACGCCGCAGGCGTCTGCGGTGCCGGGCAGACCGGTCAGCAGCAGGCCTTCGCGGGTCGAGATCACGAGCCCACCGCCAACCTCTGGAGTGTCGGCCGAACGTGCGGCGGGGCCCGGCGTCCAGGTGATCACCAGGTCGTCTTCATTGGCCAGCGTGGCCAGCAGCCACGAACGGCACCGCAGCATCACCTCCTCTTCACGCGAGAGCGGCTCGGCGAGGGGCGGAACATGCGAATACGCCGACAGGTCGAAGATGGCGACCATGCCGGGAAGGCCGTCGTCGCCGGGCTTCGTTTCGCGAAACTTCACCTCGTGACGAATGAAGCGGCCTGATTGACGCAGCCATTCCCGCCAGGCCAGCCGATCGTGGTCGGTCGCCGGTTTCCCGAGTTCGATGCCGAGCTTCTCGCAGAGAATGGCGGCGGTGGTTCGCGAGGCGGGTGCCACCTCGATGTCACGGAGAATCGACGCGGGCGGCAGGTCGGTGAACGAGATCGCAAGCACGGCGCCGTCGGCGTCGGGCCGGATTCGCACGTCGCACGACGCTCCGGTCGTGCCGGACCGACCGGCGGCATCCGGTTTCTCGAGGAGTTTCGCGGCGGCGAAGTAGGCATGATCGCGGAGAAACCTCGCGATGGCCCGCCGGGTTGCATGGAGGTGGTAGGCGTCGAACGGTGCGGGCTGGCCACGCTGCCAGAGAGCGGGCTGCATCTCCGCTGGCTGACCGCGGGTGTCGACCCACTGGGTGCCGCTCCAGCCACCGTCGGTGTCGACCGTGCGCGGGATCGCGTTGGCCGGGGGCCGCTGGGATTTCAGCCAGCTACGGAGTTCTTGGGACAGGTCGTCGGGCAGTCCGTTGATCTCGATGCCCGCGGCTGAATATCTCGGCCCTGGCACGACGTCGATGATCACGCGAGTGCCGTCGGCGTGCGTCTCGACGGTGGCCGCAGCCTGCGCGTCGGCGTAGCCCTGGTGCTGCATCGCCAGCCGGGCCTTGTCGGCGACCGCCGCGAGGAACGCCTTGCGGGTGGTGAACGGGCTGGTGAGCAGCAGGATGTCGTCGTTGGCCGCGAGCGAGCGGGCGAGCAGGTCGGGGTCAGGATCGGTGACGCCCCGAATGACGAACGTGCGGCCGGCGGCCGGTGGGTCGCCGGCAGAAGCCGGGGCGGCCGGACTGATGCCGAGGACCAGGACCGCGATGCAGGACCGGATGAGCCGCGGGCGGTCCCGGAAGGGGGCGAAGGGCTGGGGCGTCACGTGGCGTTCCCGAGAGCGGTGGCTGGGGTGACTGAGGGGGCAGGAGACTAGCGGGCGGCACCGGCGTGGCAAACGGCAATCAGCCGCGACGGAATGGTGCCGAAGGGTCGGCAGGGGCCGGCGGCCGACGATGCCGGTTGCGCCGGGCCGCCGCCGCTGGCTGCACCGTCCGCGGGCGGACCGCCGATCTATCCCCGCCATCAGGAGACCGACCGGAGCATCATGGCTGGACGAACCTGTGCCCCTGGACCGACCGCAACGACCGTCCGCATGGCCGGCGGCGCGGTGCTACACGCGCCCGCCGGCTGGATCCTGCTGCCCCCCGGGGATCCCGGGCTGACGCGCCGCGTGAAGGCGGCGGGCGACCACTGGGTGGTCCAAGAGAAGGTCGGTCGGAAGCTCTTCTCCCGCGGGGTGTGGGCGGCCCGCGAGACCATCGATCGCATCCGCGGCGAGCTCGAGGCCGAACGCTCGACGGATGCCTACGCCAGGAAGCAGGCCTCCGCCGCCAAGCGACGCGACGCCGCGCAGGCCGAGTACGTCGAAGACTTCCACGCGGCGATCCGGAACTTCCTACGATTCCACGAGCGGCATGCCGGGCTGGCCGAACGACTCGCGGCCGCCGTCACCGCGCATGCCACGCCCGTTGGCAGCGGCACGGTGGCCCGCACCGAGCGGATCCCGATCGAGCGGCGGGCCGAGGCGGCCGTGATCGCCTGGATGCGGCACCAGACCACTGCCTACGACGCGATGAAGATCCCCAGGGTGAAGGGGGGACGCCGCGAGGTGCGGCGGATGCTCGCGCAGCGGTCGCAGGAACTCCTGCAGCGGTATCGAACGGGTGACCCCGCAGATGGCTCGTGCCTGCTCACGCGGGCGCTCACGTCGCTCGACACCGCGCGGGCGGCTTCCGCCTGACCATGCCAGCCATAGCGAGAGACTCAGCCAATCTCCCGGTCTTCGAGCCGCCAGAGCACGGCGGCGCGGATCGCGAGGCCGGCGGCGAGGAGGACGATCGCTCCAGCGATGGCCCACCACCTGGGGAAGAGAGGCTCGCTTGACCAACCGGACGAGATCGACGCCGAGACCGTCGCGAACAGCCCGGATGCAGCCACGGCGAGAACGAAAACGGCGATCGTCGCCGCGATGAGCGGGCGGCGGCCCGTGGCGATGACGAGGAGCATCGCGTGGGCTATGGCGATGACGCCGCCGAACCCCAGCGCCGACACGAGCCAGGTGAGCAGGCGTCCCTGCCCCCACCAACTCGCCGACATCACCAGGCCGGCAGCCACGACCGCCATGGGCACGATGAGGTCGCGGGCGATCGCCTTGCGCAGGCCCAGCCAGTAGTCCCGCCGCGACACCGGGCGGAGGAAGTCGAGCGCGAGGCTGCTTCGCCGTTGCCACCAAAGGCCGGCCGTCGACGAGAGGGAGATTGCGGCCGCTTGCCAGGCAAACTGAACGGCAACGATCGCAGTCCACCCCTTCACGTCTGGCCACGATGCGGTGTCGCCCCCGCGAAGGATCCCGGGGAACGCGGAGAGGACGCCGCTGGCGACGAGCATGAAGCCGACCAGTAGCAGGATCTGGAGCCGCGACTGCGGCCGCCGGAGCACGTCGGCGAACCGGGCTGCCGCAGAGGTCGCGGTCGGCAGCGGCCGAGCCAGCTGCCTGTCGATCGCGACGTCAGGCCGCCACCACCTGCGGTCGGCGTGGCCCGCACGCGGCGCAGGTGCCCATGCCCCGGCCTGCCCGCCGGCCATGCGCCACATGACGACGGCTTCCCGGCCCCCTTCCGCCAGGATCCGCGGCAGCCGAGCGACCCGAGCGATCTTCCAGCCGAGCGCCGCGGCCGCCGCGATCACGAGGGCAACAGCGGCGACTGGTTCGTATCCCATGAGCCAGCGATCGGCCGTGGCCGCCGCCCCTAGAAACGTGCCGCCGATCAGCAGGCCGCCGGCATAGTCGGCTCCGATCGCCAGCCGCGTGAGCCGAGCGGGCCAGCCGGCCGTGTCGTCGGAGACCGGCCCATACAGCCCGACGCCGCTGGCAAACAGGGCGAGCCCCAGCGCGGGCAGCCAGGCGACGCCGAGGCCATGGCAGAGAATGAAAAACGCGGCGCTGCCGGCAGCCGCCACGGCCAACGGCCAGATCGCATGCGGCGGAAACCGGCGGGGCAGCATCCACGCCAGCGGCGTGGCGAGCAGCGTTGCCGCCTGAAACCAGAACACCCAGGAAATGCCGGCCAGCACCAACGCGGCATGCCCCACGGTTCGCACACGCTGCTCCGAATAGCTGCCGGGACGGACGCGAACCTGCGGCACCGCCCGCCCGACTTCGGCGACCTGGCGGGCCATCGCCGGCTCGTCGTCGGGCCGAGCGGCCGCGTCGATGAAGACCGTCCGGAGCGCCGGCATCTGCCGTAGGGCGGCGAGCATGCCCGGCGTGAACTCAAACTCTGGATACGTGTCCAGCGCGAGCGAGTGCAGCCGGGGCGAGCCCGCGGCGAGCGTTGTCAGATTCTCCTCGAGGTGCCGCCAGTTGATGCCGCAGGCCTCGAGCGCGGGCAGCGGCGGCAGGAAGATTCCTGCCTCGAGGCCCGTGCCACGGAGTTCGAGGTGCTGGAGGCGGGTCAGCCGCGCGAGCGCCTCGCGGCCGTCGTGAGCGAAGCCATCGTCACCCACGGCGTAGCACGTGCCGACGTTTTGCAGCGACAGGAGCTCAAGCCGTGCGCGGTCGCCGATCCGCCGCCAGCCCTCTTCCGAGAGCACGTTGGGCGCGGTCATCCAGAGCCGCTCGAGCGCCGGGAGCCGATCGAGGATGTCCCAGTGGCCGAGTCGTTCACTGCGGTCCCTATCCGCCTCGACGAGCGTGGAGCCTCCGCCCGGAGCCGCCACGAACTGGCGCGTCCACAGGGCATGCCAGTCCGTGATCATCGGCAGCTGAGCGTCGCGGACGTCGGCCCCGCCGTTCGGCGGCACCGTAGGGCCAGACACGACGGCGACCGGCCTCAGCGTGGCCGACGGCGTCGTCATGAGCGACACGAGCGCGAGGGTCGGGACCAAGACCCATGCCCCCAGCACGAGCCAGGTCCACGGCCGCGCGAGGATGGCCAGGAGCACCAGCATGAGCCGTCGCAGGGATGCCATCTCGATCATCTCCCAACGGTGGCCGCGGCCGGCTCGGCGTCGTGCAGCTCGAGGAAAATCTCCTCGAGGTTCAGGTCGTCTACCACGACGTCGGCCGAGAGCCGTTCGCGGATGCCGGCGATGAGCGGCTCGCTGACCCCGTCGAGCGTCACGATCGCCTGGCTGCCGCTCACGACCGACCGCAGCGTGCCCGGCAGGCGGAGGTCGCGGGGCAGGTCGACCGGCGCCGTGATCCGCAGCCGCTTAATCCGGTCCTTGAGAGCGTCGATCTCGTCGTGAAACTCAAGCCGGCCGTTGCGAAGGAGGGCGACGTGCGAGGCGATCCGTTCCAAGTCGGAGGTGATATGGGTGGAGAAGAGCACGGTGCCCACGCCGTCGGCGACGGTCTCGAGCACGGTCTCCAGAAACCACCGCCGCGCCACGGGATCGAGGCTGGCCACCGGCTCGTCGAGGATCAGCACCTCCGGCCGGTGGCCGAGCGCGAGCACGAGGGCGAGCTTCTGCTTCTGGCCCACCGAGAGCGGGCCGACGGGGTGGCCGAGCGGCAGGTCCCAGCGGCGCACGAGTTCCTCGCCCCACGCCCGATCCCAACCCGGATAGAAGCTCGACACATAGGCCACCGTCTGCCGCACCGTCAGCCAGGGATACAGCGTCGCCTCCTGCGGCACGTAGCCGATCAGGGCCTTCTTCGGCGCGGCGAGCTGCCACGAATCGGTGCCGAGAAGAGCGGCCGTGCCGGCGTCGGGCCGAAGCAGCCCGAGCAGGCACTTGATGAGCGTGCTTTTCCCAGAGCCGTTGAGGCCCAGGAGGCCGATCACCTGCCCGTGCGGCACCCGCAGGGTCACTCCATCGAGCACGGTCCGGAGGCCGAACCGCTTCACGAGGCCGGTGGTTTCGATCACGAAGGGCGATTCATGCACGACCGATGCTCCTCGAGGGATTTCCGCACCAGGGCCACGAGCTGCGCGGGCGTGAGGCCGAGGTGGAGGGCGTGGGTGACCACGCGATCGACGAGCGGCTGCACTTCCTCGCGGCGATCGGCGAGCGACACGGCCGCCCGCCGCGGCGCCACCACCATCCCGCGGCCGCGGTCGCGGGTGAGCACGCCATCGGCCTCGAGCCGGCTCCAGGCCTTCGACACCGTCATCGGATTGATGCCGAGCGTCGCGGCCACCTGCCGCACGCTCGGCACGACGTCGCCCGGCCGCAACCGTCCGCCGGCCACGAGCGCCTCCACCTGGTCGACGAGCTGCCGGTAGATCGGCACCCCGGACGAGGCGTGGACGACGAACAGCGGCTCGGAGCGGGGCATGGGCCTGGGTCCGGAACCCTAGTGAGGCATGTGTATTACTACACTAATACACGTAGCGAGTCCTGCCGTCAAGCGGGCTGGGAGCCGAGGGCAGTGGCGACGCTCAGGGCAGTGGCGACGC
>CAJBSQ010000526.1 GCA_903958265.1 uncultured Planctomycetaceae bacterium | reverse complement strand
GTGAGGATCGCCGCGCGGGTCGGCGAGCAGCTCGGTGTGACGTAGGCGTTGTCGCAGATCGTCCCCGCGCGGGCGAGCCGGTCGAGGTTGGGAGTGGGGATGTCGGTGCCGCCGGAAAAGCCACAATCGCCCACGCCGAGGTCGTCGACCAGGATCACGACTACATTCGGCGACGCGGCGACCGACCGTGGGGCGGCGCTGCCGACCGCGGCGATGCACCACGCGACGAACCCCAGGGCAAACGTCATTGCGCACGTCGTCGATTGAGCCGCCGGACCGAAGCCGCCAGCACGAAGGCGATGCCGACGACCGCGACGGTCGAGGGCTCGGGAACCACGACCGCCTGCAGGCCCCCGCCGAACACCTGCTGGAAGTAGGCCGACTTGCCGCTGCCGAGATCCGCGGCGGCACCCGCTCCGAAGTTCTGCAGGCTGGCGACGTCGCTGACGCTCCCCGACATGAGCGTGTAGGAGCCGTCGGTCACGCTCGAGGTCAGGCCGACGATGTCATCGATGCCGAAGCTCGCGGGATCCGCGAACGACACCGTGCCCGTGACGGTGAGTGGAGCCGTCGAACTGAACAGAAACTTCCCCCCCGAGCCGAAGCTGATCGGCCCGGCCAGGCTCCCTGTTCCGCTGAGGATGCCGCCGCTGCCGACCGTCGTCGCGCCCCCCCCGGAGTTGGTGCCATTGATCAGGAGCGTGCCGGCCGACACGTCGGTCGGGCCGGAGTAGGTGTTGACCCCGAACAACTGCACAGCACCCGTTCCGACGCCGGAGCGATTGACGACGAGTGACCGGATCTTGGTCGCGTCGGCGGGCTGATCCTGGATCGCCGCGTAGAAGCTGATGGGGCCTGCGCCGGTGCCGGCGAGCGTGAGCGCGTGGGTTCCAGCGCTCGAGTCTGCACCCGGGCGGATCAGCGTGCCCGCCAGCCCGTCCGGTCTCCCGAACTGCAACGGGCTCACGGCGTTGTTGGTGAAGGTCTGGGCGTTGTTCACCTCGACCACCATGGTGCTCACATTGCTCGAGGCATTGCCGGTCGGCGCGTTGTAGATCACGACGGTGCCCGTCGTGAGCGACGCCTCCGCGACGGTGATCCCGGAGCTTCCAAGCCGCAGCGTGTGCGTATTGGCATTGGCATTATTGCTCTGCTGACCGCGGATCACCTTGCTCGTGGTGTTGGTGAACGTGATGCCGGCCGCAGAGGCCGAGACGCCCGTGGCACCCGTGGTCTGCAGTTGGGCGAGCACGTCAAAGGTGTTCACGCCGATCAGAACGGCGGTGGTGGCATCGGGAACGGGCCCAACGCTGAGGTTCCACTGGCCCGCGTTGGACCAGAGACCGGCCGTGGCCGCTCCCCGCGTCCATGAGGTCTGCGCTGACGCCGAGGATCCGCCGGCAATCAACACGCCGACAGCCAAGGCCGCCGTCCCAAGCCGTGAATGAACCGAGTTGGTCATGCTCCACCCCCCTTGATGTTTATGGTTCCACCCCACGGCACGTGCCGCACGGAGCTGTTCCAACGAATTCCCACCCTGGCACGAGCTGCCTGTGATCAATAAAGTTAACGTTCTTTCAAAACGATCCAAGGGGTGGTTTCATGAAATGGGACGAATCGGGCATGGGTAGGGACGAATCGGGCATGGGGAGGGACGAATCAGCGGCAGGTGGGACGAATCGGGCAGATTTAGGGACGAATCAGCGGCGCTCTCCGCAGCAAGAGAGCCGCTGTGCGGTGGCACGACTCAGGCGCCGATCCTTTGTCGCCGCGGCGACTGCGATCGGCATCACGTCCGTCACCAGCCGAGCGTCTGCAAGCCCACGCGGCGATCGCATCCGCGTGGCCGCCATCGGCGTCGGCAACCGGGGCCGCTTGCTCCTCGACCAGCTTCCCGCTGACGCCGAGCTCGTTGCCCTTGCCGACTGCAGCCTGCCCCGCGCTGAAGCGTATGCGGCGCACAAGGGCGTGGCGATCGACATCGTGCAGGACTACCGCCGACTGCTCGACCGCAAAGACATCGACGCCGTGATCGTGGCCACGGGCGACTTCCAGCGGGTGCTGCCCTGCATCCACGCTTGTCAGGCCGGCAAGGATGTCTATGCCGAGAAGCCGCTCTCGCTCACGGTGCAGGAGGGCAGAGCCCTCGTGAAGGCCGTCCGCCGCCACGACCGCGTGCTCCAGGTGGGCACGCAGCAGCGATCGATGACGATCAATCGGCTGGCCTGCGAGTTCATCCGCTCCGGAGGCCTCGGCACGATCCGCGAGGTGCGGGTGGTGAACTATCAGGGCTCAGCGGCCGAGCCGGTGCCGACCCCGGCAGCCGAAGCCGTGCCCGCAGGCCTCGACTGGAACGCCTGGCTCAGCCAGGCGGCCGACCGGCCCTACAGCCCGACCTGGATGGCCTGGATGCAGTGGCGAGACTTCGCGGGAGGGGAGATGACCAACTGGGGCGCCCATGGCGTCGACCAGGTGCAATGGGCGCTCGGCACCGACGACACAGGGCCGGTGACGATCGTGCCGCGCGGCGCGGCGTTGAATGCTGCGGTCGAGATGCGGTATGCCTCGGGCATCGCCGTCACCTTCGTGTTGGAGAAGGGGCCCATGGGGGGCGGCGTGTTCATCGGCGACCGCGGCAAACTCGAGATCAACCGCAACAAGGTCGTCTCCAACCCGCCCGAGATCGCCGCTGGAATCCTCGCCCGGGTGGATGTCGCCGCCGAAGAGCGGGCGTGGAGCGACGAAACGGCCCTCTGGCAGGCCCGCCAGCACCTCCAGAACTGGCTCGACTGCATCCGCTCCCGAGAGCGGCCCGTGGCCGACGTCGAAATCGGCCACCGCTCGATTACGGTCTGCCACCTGGCGGGCATCGCCCGTCGGCTCGGCCGGCCGCTTGAGTGGAATCCCGATACGGAACGGTTTGTCTCCGACCCCGAAGCCGACGCGCTGCTCTCGCGGCCCCGCCGCGCGGGCTTCGAACTACCAGTGGCGTGAGGGCGATCGGGCCGTTTTGAGAGAGACCCGGTGCCGAGGGATCATTCGATGATGCGTTCGTCCAGCGAGTCGAAGAGGTGTGGTGCACGCATCGGGCTCGTGCCTATCGGGTG
>CAJBSQ010000525.1 GCA_903958265.1 uncultured Planctomycetaceae bacterium | reverse complement strand
TGTGGCAAGCCCATGTGGTGCGGACGGCCCGCCTCGTAGACGAGGATCATGCCGTGCGGGTCGCAGCCGTGGAGCAGCCCGAGCGACACGCCCGAATACTGCGGGTGCGTGATCGTCGCCTGCCCCTCGATCACGAGCAGTTCGCGATGCTGGTTGGCGAGCACCTGCTTTTCGACGGCGCCGTTGACGAAGTCGGAGATCACGCGATCGATCGGGCAGCCATCGCCCTCGATCATGATCCCCGTCTGGCCGGTGGCGATGAACTTGGCATCGACGCCGCGGCCCTGCAGCGCCCGGGCGAGTTCCACCGACGTCACCATCTTGCCGACCGAGATGTCCTGGCCGATCGTCAGGATCCGCAGGCACCCCTCGCGGAGCGGCGGGCACTTTGCCACATCCCGCTCGTCGTTGCGGCGGACGTCGCGGATCTCCACGCCACGATCGCGGGCCGCGGCGACAAACTCCGGGTCGTCGGCGAGAAAGTCGTGGAGGCCCGACACGACCCGCATCCCGCGGTTGACCGCGGCGAGGATCACGGGCCGCCAGGCCGGCGGGACTTTGCCGCCCGGCGGCGCGATGCCGATCAAAAGCTCGTCGGCGGGCCCGGCCTCGTCGAGCGTGGCCACGACCGGGATCGCACCGCCCACCCGGAAGAGCTCGTCGGCCGTCCGGCCCGCCTGGGTGGAGTCGAGGATCGCGACGATGTCGGCGGTGCGATAGCGGAGCAGGCACGACGCGGTCTTGCCGGCCAGGGGCTCGCTGTGTCCTTCTGTGAGCAGGACAATACGTCGGGGGGAGGTCATGGCGGGCATGGCCGTGAATATCACGGAGGCTCGGGGGCACCGTCAACTCTCGACGGAAGTCGCGTGGGCGTCTACAACCGACCAGCGCCTGGTGGCAGTTTCAGCGGTGGCCGGGGTATCGATCCTCGGGGGCTTCGAGGAGCCAGCATGACCAGACAAGCACGGTGGTCGGTCTTCGTGGCTCTGATCGCCGTGTGCGTCGTCTCATGGGAGGTGGGCGTGTCGGCCGCTGAACATCCGTGTCGCCAACTGGTGCTCGTCGTCGTGCCCGATTGGACGTCCACCTGCGGCATGCTCGAACGGTACGACCGCGCCGCCGGGGCGTGGATGCGTGCCGGAGCCCAGGTGCCCGTCACGATCGGCCGGGCAGGCTGCGGCTGGGGGGAGGGACTGTATCCTGTCCCAGAGGATGGCCCGCGGAAGCGGGAGGGCGACGGCCGCTCACCAGCCGGCGTGTTCGGGATCGGAATCGCCTTCGGAGCCGACGACACGCTCGAGACCGGTCTGCCCTACCGGCAGATGACGGCGCACGACTGGTGCATCGACGTCTCCGGCTCGCCCCATTACAACCGCCTCGTCGATGATCGAGAGGTCGGTCCCGACGGGATTCGCGGCTCCACGGAGCCGATGCGGCGGGACCTTCACCTCGACGGCGACCAGCTCTACGAGATCGGGTTTGTGATCGGCCACAACACGGGCTGCCGGCCCGGCGCCGGCAGCTGCATCTTCGCCCATCCCTGGCAGAAACCCGGTGCGGCGACGGCCGGCTGCACCGCGATGGCCGAGGACGACCTCCGCACGGTGCTTGCCTGGCTCCGGGCCGAGGACCATCCCCGCTTCGCCCTCCTGCCCGCCGCGGAGCACCGGCGCGGGTGGCAGCCTTGGGATCTGCCGCCGCCGGGAGATGCACGATGACTGGCGGCCAGCGGGTTTTCATCGGGCTGGTGTCGGGGGCCGCGGTCGGCCTTGGCCTCGCCCGCTGGGCGCCGGAGATGGTCGGCGTGGTCGAGGCGGTCGCCATGCCGGTCGGTACGCTCTGGCTGCATGCCCTGCAGATGACGGTCGTGCCGTTTGTGATTTCGTTGATCATCGTCGGCGTCACCCAGGCGGCCGATGTCGCGGCGGGTGGCCGGATCGCCCGGCGCACGCTGACATGGATCATCCTCCTGGCATCGGCCTCGGCGGCCTTCACCGCCCTCGTCGCCCCGGCGCTGTTCGCCGCCTGCCCGCGGAGCGGCGACCTCGTGACCGCCATCCAGCCGGCCGGCACCGTTGCGTCGCCTCCGCCGCAGGCAGCTGGTCTCGAGCGGATCACCGCCCTCGTGCCGGTCAACGTGGTCGCCGCGGCGGCGCAGGGGGCGATCGCACCCTTGGTGGTGTTCGCGCTCTGCTTCGCGTTCGCCCTCACCCGGTTGCCGCCGTCCCGCCGCGAGCCGGTGGTCGCGCTGGCGCACGGCGTCGCCGACGCGATGGTGGTGATCGTCGACTGGGTGCTGCTGGCCGGTCCGGTCGGCGTGTTCGCGCTGATCCTGCCGCTGGCGGCCCGCGCGGGCACGGCGGCGCTGGGCGCGTTGGGCGTGTACGTGGCGGTGCTGATCAGCGTGTACCTGCTGATCACGGCCGCCGTGTATATGGTGGCCTGCTTCGGGGGCGGCGAGTCGGTCCGGCGGTTCGCTGCGGCCGTACTGCCCGCCCAGGTCGTGGCGGCGAGCACGCAGAGTTCGCTCGCGAGCATGCCCGCGATGGTGAAGGCGACGGCCACCCTCGGCTACCCGCCGCGGGTGGGCGGCCTCGTGCTCCCGCTGGCGGTGTCGCTGTTTCGGATCACGAGCCCCGCCCAGTACCTCACCGTGGCGAGCTTCATCGCCTGGGCTCACGACACGCCGCTCGACGCCGGTGCGCTCGCGCTGGCCACGGTGCTGGCGGTCGTGATCAGCCTCGGCTCCGTGGGCCTGCCCGGGCAGGCGAGCTTCATGGGCACGACGCTGCCGGTGGTGCAGGCCGCGGGCATGCCGATCGAGTCGCTCGGCCTCCTGCTCGCGGTCGACCTGATTCCCGATGTCTTCGCCACCGTGGGCAACGTCACCGGTGATCTCGCGGTGGCCAGCCGCGTGGCACGGGCTGAGGACGCGCCGGCCGCGACCGGCCCGGCGGCCCGGCGATGAGCGACCCTGGCCCCCTCGCCGTGCTGCCCACGCTGGCGGTGGTCGCCGCCGCGGTGCTGCTGCGAAGCACGCTGCCAGCGCTCGTGATCGGCGCGATCGTGGGCCACGCCCTCCTCGACGGGGCCAGCTTCGTGGGCGGACTCGCCGATTCGCTCCAGCGGCAGCTGGCGACTCCCGCCGTCGCCTGGGTGCTGCTGGTCTGCGGCCTGTTCGGCGGCCTGATCGAACTGGTCGTGAGGGCCGGCGGCGCGGCCGCCTTCGCAACCCTCGTGACCGGCCGCATCCGCACCGGGAGGGCGGCCCTGCTCGTGGCCTGGGTGATGGGCCTGGCGATCTTCATCGACGA
The DNA here is from genome assembly GCA_903958265.1 of uncultured Planctomycetaceae bacterium. GTDB lineage: Bacteria > Planctomycetota > Planctomycetia > Pirellulales > UBA1268 > QWPN01. The sequence continues at coordinate 378 of CAJBSQ010000525.1, read as the reverse complement.
CTATCTCAACGCGCTGCTCATCGGCCATGCGCTCCGCCCCGTGACCGACCAGCTGCGGGTGCCCCGCGAACGGCTGGCCTACGTGATCGACGCCACGGCCGCGCCGGTCTGCATCCTCGTGCCGCTCTCCACGTGGGCCGTCTACGTGGCCGGCCTGCTCGAGATCACAGGCGCTGCCCGGGAGGGGGAGGGGATGCGGGCCTACCTCGGCGTGATCCCGTGGGCGTTTTACGGTTGGATCGCCGTGGCGCTGGTGCCGCTGGTCGCACTGGGCTGGATCCCAGCCTGGGGCCCGATGCGAGCCGCCGATCGCCGCGTGGCCGGCGGCGGCCCCACCGCGCCGCCGGGATCGCCGCTCGACGACGACTCCGGCCCGCC
>CAJBSQ010000524.1 GCA_903958265.1 uncultured Planctomycetaceae bacterium | reverse complement strand
GGCGGCGTCACTCGACATGATGCGGGCGGGTGACTTCGTGATCATCCAGTTCGGCCACAACGACGGCGGACCGATCAACGACGACTCGCGGGCGCGGGGTTCGCTCCGCGGCACCGGGCCCGAGACCGAGGAGATCGACAACCTGCTGACAGCACGGCACGAGGTGGTGAAGACCTACGGCGGCTACCTGCGACGCTATCTCGCCGACGCTCGCGCGAAGGGCGTGACGCCATACCTGTGCACGCAGGTGCCGAGGAAGCAGTGGGAGGCCGACTCCCGGCGGATCATCCGGCCGACCGATGGCACGGTCGTGTGGGCGCGGAGGGTGGCGGAGGCCGAGCAGGCGACGCTGCTCGACCTCCACGAGACAGTGGCCGCCGCCTACGACGATCTGGGCCCCGCGGGTGTCGAGCCGCTGTTTGCCGATGCTCGCACGCACACCACGTCCGCGGGCGCCGACCTCACTGCCCGCTGGGTGGTGCAACTCCTGGCCGGTCTGCCGCAGAGCCCGTGGCCGCCGTTGCTCGGCGTTGAGGGTCGGGGCGTGGTGAACCGTCCACCCGCAGACTGACGTGCAACGGCGTCGCCGTGTCAGTCGCCGTGCCGCACCGTGGCCCGTGCGAACGCCGCGTCGAATGCGACCGGCAGCGGCACATCGAGCGATGTTGACTCTGGTGGACTCAGGCGGCATGATCTCAGATCGAGGGGATTGTGGGCCCGAAATCGGTTCAGAGGCCCGCGGCTTTCGTACGAGGCGTGGCGTATGATGTCGAGGAAAATTGGCCGCACTGAGGGGGGCTTCCGTGGTCGGCTTGGTTTCACGTTGGTCGAACTACTCGTCGTGATCGCGATCATCGCGACGTTGAGTGGTCTGCTCCTGCCCGCCGTGCAGAGCGCCCGCGAAGCTGCCCGACGCACGCAGTGCCAGAACAACCTCAAGCAGATCGGCGTGGCCTGCTTGACGTACGAGAGTGGGAAGCGGGCTTTTCCCTACGGCAACATGATCGTCACGCCGGCGACGTCGCTCGCGAATGGCTATGCGCTGGGGAGCGCGAGTTTTTCCACCGGCTGGACGATGGAAATCCTGCCCTATTCCGAGAACCAGCAGCTCCGCGACCTCTATCTGCCGACCAGGCTGATCACCGACAACGATCCGGCGGTCAGGAGAGTTCGGGAGTCGTCGGTGGCGATGTACGCCTGCCCGTCCGACTACCCCATGCAACTCGGGCTGCCCGCCTCAGGCCCCGGCACGGCTGTGCAGTTCTGGCCCGGCTCGTATCGCGCGAACGCCGGTCGAGGCAACGGATTCGCGACCTGGTACCTCTGGGAATCACTTCCGGCCCCGTATCAAGCCGACACCTCGAGAGCCAACTCCGGAGGAAGCGGTATCCACGCCGGTTGGCGTGGCCCCATGCATGCGGTCAAGCAGAAGACGGGCTCGACGACCAACGCCGTGGATGAGACGTGGCCCATGAAGAGCGAGCGGACAAAGTCGATCAAGGACGGCCTGTCGAAGACGCTGCTCGTCGCCGAGTCGACCAACCGCAACACGCTCCCTTCCGGCACCAACACCGAATGGGCCCGGCGAACGTACTGGGCCTACTCCTGGGGCAACTCCCTGGCCTCGCAGACGACACCCCAGGATCGCACGCTCTTGGGCGACTACGGGAAGTGCTCGGCGATTCCCGATGGAGCCGAACCCAATACGGGTATGAGCCTGAGGGCCTGCATGTCGGGCTGGTACAGCCTGCATCCGGGCGGCATGAACGCCGTGATGTGTGACGGTTCCGTGAGCTTCCTCGAGTTCACCATGGACAAGCAGGCCTGGGCCGTGCTGGGCAGCATCGATGACGGCGGCGTGTATTGAGCCGTCTGATCTACTGGTGATTCCGGCCGGTCCCACCATCCGGCACGGACGAGTTGCTGGCCGCCGCCGGGCCGTACGATAAGACCCGTGACGATTACCGTCTGGCGGAGGAGACGCGATGACCGACATCGACCTGGATGGCGTGCGGGGGCTGCTCTGCCAGCTTCAAGACACCGTCCGCGACGCGCTGATCAGGGCCCGAGACTCGAGGCCTGCGGCATCCCTTGCGGAGGTGGCGGAGGTGACCGCTGCCGACACGATCTATCGGATCGACAAGGTGAGCGAGGAAGTCATCCTGGAGTGGTTCGGTCGGTTCTGGCCCGCGGGCTGGAGTGTGGAGCTCGTGATGGAGGGGGCCGAGGGGGGAGACGCCCACACGTTCCCCAGCGGGACGCCGGCGGAGCGAACGAGTCTGGTGTGCATCCTCGACCCGATCGATGGCACCCGCAACCTCATGTACGACAAGCGCTCGGCGTGGATGCTCGCGGCAGTCGCGCCGCAGCGAGGCCGGGCAACGTGCCTCGACGACATCGTGGTGGCCGCGATGACCGAGCTCCCCACGAGCAAGCAGTGGGCGTCGGACCAGATCAGCGGAGTGCGGGGCTGCGGCCCCGGAGGACTCCGCGCCGCCCGGATCGACGTTCGCGACGGCCGCCGCACCCCGCTTTCGCCGCAGCCCTCGCAGGCGACCGACTTCCGGCATGGCTTCGCCTCGCTGGTGAGATTCTTTCCCGAAGGCAAGGCCCTGCTGGCAGCAGTCGAGGAGAGGCTGTGGGACGAGCTCTACGGCCTGGGTCGCAGTGCATCGCCGCTGGTCTTCGACGATCAGTACATGACGACGGGCGGTCAGATCTACGAGATCATGGTCGGTCACGACCGCATGCTCGGTGACCTGAGGCCGTTGGCACACCGAAAACTCGGCTATCAATCGGCCCTGGTCTGCCACCCCTACGACATCTGCACCGCGATGCTGCTCCAGGAAGCCGGGGGCGTGGTGGAAACGCCGTGGGGGGAACCGCTCCGGATGCCGCTCGACACCACGTCGCCCGTCTCATGGATGGGCTACGCCAACGCGGCGCTCGCCGAGCAGGTGCGGCCGATCCTGCAGCGGCTGATCCGGGAGCACCTCTGATGCAGCGGCGTCAAGGGTATGGCCGGCCACGGTCGGCGGCGGATGCCGGCCCTGTCAGCCGATGCTGCTGCCGCTCGGTTCGGCAGCCGTGCGCCTGGCTTCAGCGGCGACGGCCTTCCTGAGGTGGCGGGGTTTGATGACGTCGGTGGCGAGCCCCAGTTTCTCGAGCACCAGGATCATGCAGTAGGTGCCGTCGAACTCCCACCACTTGTGCTGCACGCTGGCGCTGGCCGGATCGTGGTGGTGGTTGTTGTGCCACCCCTCGCCGTTCGCCAGCACTGCGACCAGCCAGTTGTTGCGGCTGTCTTCGTCGGTGGCGTAGGTGCGGTAGCCGAAGAGGTGCGTGAGCGAGTTCACGCTCCAGGTGATGTGCCAGACGACCACCGTCCGCACATAGACACCCCAGACGAGCCAGCTGACGCCGAGTTGCATGCCGTGGGCCCAGTCGCCTCCCGTCCAGCGGCCCACCAGCAGGCCCGCCACCACATAGATGGCCGCGTGGGCGAGGTAGATCCAGACGATCGACGCCGGGTGCCGCTCGAGGTAGCGGTAGTAGTCGTCGGAGAGAATGTCGCGGGCGTTGCGATCGAAGAAGGCGAACGACTTCCGCTCCGGCACGCGGCGGAACAGCCAGCCCATGTGCGACCAGAGGATGCCATCCCGGGGCGAGTGGGGATCGGGGACCTCGTCGGAGTGACGGTGGTGCACGCG
>CAJBSQ010000523.1 GCA_903958265.1 uncultured Planctomycetaceae bacterium | reverse complement strand
GATCCAGCTTTTCGATTCGCTCACCCCGGCGACCGGCCGCAACCTCACCATCCAGAACCTGAGTGTCGCCTCCGGCACCACGCAGGCCACCGTGATCAACGCCCTCTGGGATCGCGGGGCGTCGAACGGCTCGATTACGATCGGCAACAGCCAAAACCCGGGCATGACCTACACGATGCTCTTGTCGCAGACGAGCCCTGCCAACGTGCAGATCAACCGGCAGCGCTTCGTCGTCGCCGCCGACAACGCGTTTGGCATCGGCGAAGTCACCGCCAACAACAGCAACGGCACGACCTGGGGTGGCGTGATCCAGTCGACCGACGACGCACGGGTGCTCGGGAACGCCAGTTTCCGGATCTCCAACCTGGCCTCCTTCACCGGCAGCAACTCGCTGACGATCACCGGCACCTTCTACCAGTCCAACAGCCGTGGCTTTGGAAACGGTCTTCCCGCCGGCAAGCAACTCAATCTCAATGGGACCGTGGCGATGGACAACACCTCGACCGGCCGCACGATGATCGTGGAGGGATCGGGCAAGACCGTGATGAACGGTCGTGTCATCAACGCGATTACCACCGACTCCGTGCAGGGCACCCTCAGCAAGCGTGGTACCGGCCGGCTTGAACTGACGAATGCCTCCAACACCCTGTCTGGCACGTTCTCGTCCGTGGGCGGCCTGATCGTCTTCGGCACGGCGGGCTCGTACGGCACGGCCGCGATCCAGACCGGGTCGTCGGGCGGTGTGAGCTACGCCCCCGGCACCGCCGATGCGGGCTGGGCGACGTTTGCCTCGAGGCTGACCGGCTCGGGCACGAACTTCGGCTACCTGGCCCTGCCGGCGGCCGATTCGGCTGCAAATCTCGACTTTAGCGGCACGGCTGCCGGGCAGTTGGGCAACGCCCCGAGCCTGAGTGTCGTCGGCGACGGCGACATGACCTACACCGGCGTCGTGACGCCTGGGACAGCGGGCTACAACTGGGGCGGTCTCTCGGGCGTGCTCACGCTCCCGGCGAGTGCCAGCACCGGTGCTAACACCGTGAAGTACACCAACGGCGGCACCGTCGTGGTGGCTGGCTCCCAGAGTTACTCCGGGGCGACCACGGTGCAGGGCGTGCTGATGACGACCTCGCAGAACGGCATCACGTCGGGCACGGGCAGCTACACCGTGGCAGCCACGATCGCCTTCCCGAGCACGCTCTCGGTGGCATCAGTCGCCGACGCCGGCTCGGCGAGTTCGCTCGGGTCGTCGTCCAATGCGGCGGCCAACCTGGTGATCGACCGGGCCACGCTCCGCCACACCGGGGCGAGCAACTCCTCGACGGATCGCCTGTTCACGATCGGCGTGAACGGCGCCACGCTGGAGTCCACCGGTGCCGGAGCCGTCACCTACGGTAGCGGCGGCGGCTCGAACGCGCTCGCCGGCACGGGTGCCCGGGCGCTGACGCTTGGCGGAGCCAGCACGGCCGCCAACACGATCAGCAGCATCCTCACGAATGGAACGGGCGGCTCAGACCTGCTCTCGCTGGTCAAGGCCGATGCCGGCACGTGGGTGCTGGGTGGTGCGAACACCTACACGGGCACCACCGCCGTGCTCGCCGGCACGCTGCTCGTCAACGGCAACCAGTCGGCCG
>CAJBSQ010000522.1 GCA_903958265.1 uncultured Planctomycetaceae bacterium | reverse complement strand
CCGTTCGTCTCGCCGCACCGCCACCCGCCCCACGCGGCGTGGCCGGCTCGCGTCCGCGGAGCGGCTCGAGCCGCGGCTCAATCTTGCGGCCACGATCGTCGATCTGGCGGCGCCACGCGAGGCCTCCGGTGGCTACCCCGCCTACGACCAGTTTCCGATTCCCCAGGGCGCTACGCTCGTCGACGTGTGTGACGCGGGGCGGTACGTGCTGTTCTCCAGCATCGATACCAACGTGATCGCGGGCCAGCAGACGATCCCTTCGCTCAACCCCGACCTGTTCTGGCTCGATACGGAGACGGGGAAGACTCGGCTCGTGACCCACCGGGCGGGGAGCGAGCTGCAGTCGGCCGGCTACGCCGGGCTCGAGAGCTCCACGTACACGCCGGGGCTGGGCCTGTGGCCGATGTTTCAGCCCCTCACGGCAGACCTCAGCGGCGACGGCCAGAGCGTGGTCTTCGACTCGATCATCACGGCCAACGAGTACGACGGCGCCGTGCCGGTGGCCAACGATCAGGCGACCTATCGTCCGCCCCAGATCGGGGCCTCGACGCAGGCCTGGCTGAACCTCCAGATGGGCACGGTCGACGTGTTTGTCTGGCGGGCGCTGGCCGCCGATCCCGCCAACAACATCTCGCTCGTCAGCCGCTTGAATGCGGAGGGCCAGCAGCAGGCCGTCACGCTCGTACCGTTCGGCGTGCCCACGCCGATCGTGGGCCAGCCGATGGCCACGGGCGTCTTCGCCCAGGAATTTCTTCCCTTATTTGATCCTCAGTTCACCACCTTCAACCAGCAGGAAGCGATCGAGTCGCTGACGCTCAACAAGGGCATCACCGACACCGGCACGCGGGTGCTTTACGACAGCTGGGTGCCGGCCGGCTGGATCGACACCGTGAACCCGAGCATCCGCGATCAGCAGGACACGACGGGCGGTTTCAGTAACGGCAGCGAATGGACGCTCGACTGCTTCGTCGCCAGCACGACCGGCTTCGGCGGTGGTAGCAGCGTGGGCGAGTGGTCGACGCGGACGGTGAGCGTCACCAACGAAGCCACACCCACGGCTCTCGGCTACTCCGAGGGGCCCGTTCCCGGAATGCAACTGGCCGAGTTGTTCGAGCCGCTCTTCAGCCAGATCAGCGGGGAGGGCAACCGCGTGGTCTACAGCACGCGGCGGACGTCGACCGACATCGTGGCGGGCACCACCGACACCGACTTCTCGCTGGACGTGTTCACCAATGACGTCGACTCGGGCACGAATCTGCTCGTGAGCCGGACCTGGAACGACGCCACGAAGGCGGCGGGCTTCGCCCAGCCCAACTTTTTCAACGGCGGGACGGATCCGTTCATCGAAGGTCCGCCGCCGACGGAGTTCTGGGACTCGCAGAATCACTCCATCAGCAACGACGGCCGCACCATCGCGTTCACCTCGTCGGCCGGAAATCTGGTCGCGACCTGGAAGGATGTGACTGCCGACATCGCCCCGATCTCGCTCGTCGGGGGCAGCGGCGGCCTGAACTGGGTGACCTACCAGGCCAACCCTCTCGACATCTACGGCTTCCAGTTCACCTCGGCCGCATCGACCGACTCGACCGGGCAGGCCGCGCTCATCAACTCGCCTGACGGCAATGCCAACACGAACAGGATCGCCACCTTCGCCGGCATGTCGGCCGACGGATCGACGTTCCTGTTCGACACCGTCGCCAACAACTTCTATCAGCCTGGCTTCACGGCACCCTATCCCTTCACGCAGAATCCGCCGCAGGTGCCGCTGCCGCTCAACTTCCTCCTCGGCGGCTTCTCGAACCTGTGGGTTCGGAAGATCAACTGGGCCACCGCGGCCGCGGGCACGACATCGCTCGTCTCCGTCGGCTTTTCCGTCGACGCCAAGGGCAAGCCGGACGTGGCGGGCAAGCCCAATGCCTCGGGCAACAAGGCTACGCTCGGCTCGCCCACTCCTGCCGGCGCCCGCGACGTGCTCAACACGATCAGCGACAAGGGCCGCTTCGTGATGTTCTCGAGCACGGCCAACAACCTCGTGCAGGGCGTGTATGACCGGGTATTCAAAGGAGGCGTGTTCGTTCGCGACCTTCAGACCGGTCGCACGACGCTGCTCACGAGCACCGCCACCGGCAACGTGCCCTCAGCCGGTGTGTTCGTGAACTCGGCGCTCGCGACTGCCGAAGACGGTACCGCCCGCTTCTCCTCGTACGTGGACGGGACTGGCGGCGGCGACATGCAGACGCGGTTCCGCACCGAGGAAGTCGCGCCGATACCGACGAGCCACGTCTACCGGATCGAATACCCGGCCGTATCGCAGGCGGCATCGGCGACCAATCCGGCGATCTTCACGGTGGCCGGCGTGAACCAGGACCAGAACGTGACCACGCGGCCGGTGCTCGAGTTCCGCGACCCGGATGCGCCGGTGACTCCGAGCGTGAAGACGTCGCCCGGCCAACTCCTGCCGAACTATTACGGCGAGTGGCGGACGGCGACGGGCGACATCAACGCCGACGGGGTCGTCGACTACATCTACGGGGCCGGCCAGGGCGGGGGGGACACGGTGATCGTGATCAGCGGCGCCACCAACTCCGTGATCTGGCAGGTGGCGGGGATGTTTCCGCTCGTGGCGGGCGCGACCGGCCCGGCCGCTCGGCCGGGCGTGTTCGTGGCCACGGCCGACGTCAACAGCGACGGGTTCGCCGACGTGATCGTGGGCTCGGCCGGACAGCGGCAGACGCGGGTGAAGATCTACGAGGGCCGCCGGGGTCAGATGATACGGGCCTTCTCGCCGTTCGGAACGTCGTCGACGGTGGGCGTGCGTGTCGCCGGTGGCGACGTCGATGGTGACGGCTACGGTGACGCGGTCGTGGGCCGCGGTGTCGGTGGGTCGCCGCTGGTCGAGGTCTACAGCGGCAAGGGACTGATTTCCGGTAACACGCCGACGCAGGCGCAGCAGGCTCGCCTTGCGTCTTTCGCGGTCGTGGGGGGCAACGGCGTCTACGTGGCCGCCGCCGACATGAACCGCGACGGTCGCTCGGAGGTGGTCGTTGGCTTCGACAAGAAGCCAATCGTGAGCATCTACAGCGTGGCCAACGGCACGGGCACGCTCATGTCGAGCAAGAATCTCGCGAACGAGCCGGGCTGGACGGCCACGGGCACCACGCGGGTGGCCGCTCGGGCCGGCCAGATCATGGTGGCCTCGGGCCCGGGGGCAAGTCCCACGATCCAGCTCTTCGCCTACGCCTCCATCGAAGCCCGCTGGACCACACGGTCGCTCCTCACCAACGAGATGATCTCGGGGTTCACGAGTGCGAATACGCGGGGGATCTTTGTCGGCTGAGTAACCCGTCAGCCTGCCCTCCCGTGGCTGCACGGGTGCCGGACGGACCAGAAAACTCACGTGGTGCGAACGCCACGACACCGTTGGCTGCCGGCCGCGATTGGCCGTGCGGTTTCCCAGCGAGCTGCGGCTCATGGCTACACTCCTGGACACGATGAGCAGGCGACAGACACGGCGGGCGGTAGTCTGGCTCGGCCATGCCGTGCGGCTCGCGGTGGTCGCGGCGCTGGTGTGGCTCGTGCATGCGGAGCACACGACCTTTCTGGGCCGGCAGCAGGCCGGCGGCCTGGAGTCGGTGCCGGTGACGACCCTTCGCACGCATCTGCCTGACGCGGCGGGGATCGGCGGCGAGTCGGATGCGGTGGCTGGCGGACGAGACGTTGTCGATGCTTCCGGCGCGGTCGTCGGCACGGTGCTTCGCACGTCGCCGGCCGGTGACGATGCGAGCGGTTTCTCAGGGCCAACCGACGTGCTCGTGGTCTGCGACCGGGATCTGCGGGTGGCGGGGCTCGCGATCCTCTCCAGCCGCGACACCCGCGATCACGTCTCGGCGATCGAGCGGGATCGCTCGTTTCTCGATTCCTACCGTGGCCGGCCGCTTGCCGACCTGGTCAGCGGCTCTCCCGCAGCCGATGCGGTCGCGGGCTCTACGCTCACCTGCCACGCGATCCGCGAGGCGCTGGCCCTGCGGCTCGGCGGAGCGGCTGACACGAGCCGCTTCGCGAAACCGCCAACGCTCGCGGATCTCCAGCAGGTATTTGGCGATGCCACCCGAATCGAGGCCGACGCCGGTGATCCGTCCGTGATCAGGGTCTTCGCGGCCGCCGATATTCCACTGGGCTGGGCCCTGCGAACGAGCCCGGTGGCCGACCGCGTGATCGGCTACCAGGGGCCGACCGATGCGGCCGTGTGCTTCGATCCGCAGGGAAAAGTCGCCGGCGTCGTGGTGGCAGCGAGCTTCGACAACGAGCCCTACGCGGGCTACGTCCGCGACGACCGGGCCTTTCGACGACTCTGGCGGGGCATGACCATCGAAGCGGTCGCGGGCCTCGATCCGGCGGCGGATGCAGAGGGCGTGAGCGGCGCCACGATGACGAGCCAGGCCGTCGCCGAGGGGATTGTCCGGGCCGCCCGGGCGCGGGTGGATCGTGCACCGGCGGGCATGGCGGCCGGGTTCCGGGGCTGGCTCTCGCGGATCGAGTCACCGCAGTGGGGAGCCCTGGCGGTCATCACCGTCGGCGCGATCACTGCCTTCACGCGACTGAGGGGCACATGGTTCGGGCGGCTCGCCCTGCCGGTG
>CAJBSQ010000521.1 GCA_903958265.1 uncultured Planctomycetaceae bacterium | reverse complement strand
TGGAAGTCGACGCCGAGATAGGTGAGCTCACTGGACCGGTGGGTCGCTGCCACCGGCTGGGCAGCCACGCCGCCAGCCTGGGGCCCTGCGGGCAGCGACATCTGCGGAGGCTGGCCCGACCGGGTGCTCGTCAGCCGTCCCGGACCCGAGCCGGTCACGTCGCCGCTGGCCCGGTCGATCACCAGATCGCGAACGAACAGCTGCTCCGTCGAACGGTCACCGGCCTCATCGACCGACTCGCTCTCGATCTTCACGCCGGCCCCGCAGGCGATCTTTGCCACCTCCGGCTGCTTGCCGCCGCGCTGCGATTCGTCGACAGCAAACTCGAACGGCCGGTCGAAGATCACGTCGAGCGAGCCGGCCCGGAGATCGGCCGTGCCCCCCTTGGCGACGACGGTGTCGATGAAGCGGGCCTTGGAGCCATCGAAGTCGAGTCGGCCCTGCCAGCTCACGTCGAGGGTGCCCGGCGGGCCGGCGGCGTCCGGCGGCCGCGGGGCGTTGCCGGTGAACGCGAGCGACTCCAGTGCTCCGGCGCCGCCCGCCATCGGCAGCGAGAGCTTTCCGGCACCGTCGACGGTGAGCCGATTCTGGCCCCGGTCAAACTCCACCATCGGTCCCTGGAGGTCGAGCCCCCTGCCCTTCACGATGGCGGGGCGGCCCGACACGATCGCCTTGGCGTCAGGACGCGTCGCCCGCGTCAGCTGCAGCTGGTCGCCGCGGATGTCGATGCCCGGCTCGGCGGGCGGGCCGCCGGCGGCCGCCGCCAGCGGCTGCTCGACGAGGTGCACCTGCCCCTCCATCGACATCTCGTCGACCTCGTTGCCCGCGGCGGCCAGTGTCACCTGCCCGCGAACGAGCGCCGCCGTGGCGATCATCTTGCCGCGTGTCCGCGGCGGCGGAGCCTGCCGCGGTGGGGCGGCGACCACCGGCGCCGGCGGGGGAGCAGTCGGGGGCAACGCCGGAGCGGCGGCCGTCGCGGCCACGGGTGCGGCGGCCGCGGGAAGCTGTGCTGGAGCGACCGCCGGAGCGGGCGGCGGTTCGACGGTCCGGAACCAGAGTTCGAGCCGATCGGTCCGGGCCGCCAGTTCTTCGGCGTCGGCTTCGACCATGCCGCGGGCGAGCAGCCGAGACGGCCGGATGCCCGAGAGGTCTGGCCCGGCCGCGGGATCGGCCTTCGCGGGCCGCGAGCCCTTCACGACATCGAGCCAGAGATGGATCTCGGCGGCCGAGAGCCGGCCCTGCGTCTCCACGGTGACGTCGGCATCGCCCGCGAGCGAGACCACGTGCCCCTCCCCTTCGGGCCGCATCCGCAGCCACTGCTGCCACCGGGCCTGCGCCGGCGGCGACTTCTCCGACCGCACGCGGAGCCAGCCCGGGCCCACGGCCATCAGCGAACCCGGGTCGCCCGGCGGTCCGGGGCAGTAGTCGATCTTGCGGGCCTCCATCTCGGTACCTTTCGCCACGAGCGACACCGGCTCCTCGCCGTCGAGCAGGATCCGCCGGGTCGCGATCTCGTAGCCGAGCCGTGCCGCCCTCACTTCCAGTTCCGCACCGGTCGAGCGGGCCACGACCGGCGTGCCCTTCGCCTGAATCTCCACCGGCTCGAGCCCACCACGGACGGCGGCCGCCGCGGGCACGGCAGCACCGTCGGTCGCCTTGGGCTTCCGGGCGAGCACGATCGCCAGCAGGTCGCACGAGAGTTGTTCGGTGGCCCCGTCGTCAGCCGCCCGGATCACGTCGACGTGTTCCTCGAGGGTGATCACGTTGGCCGACACGTTCATGCACAGCGCGCCGCGGCAGCTGACGAGCACGGGGGGCGAGGCGGGGGCTTCGCTGGTCGTCGGCGAAGCGGCCCCGGCTCCGGCCGGATCCACCGCGGTCGGCGGCGCAGCCCCGGGAAGCATGCCCCCGGCGAGACCCTCGATCCGCATCTTCACGTCGCGGTCGAGCCGGATCGAGTCGACACCGCCGATGTTGGGCCCCTTGTCGGATGAACCGCCGGCGGCGGCCGGGCCCGAACTCCCGGGCCTGGGTCGGAGGCGGGCCACCATGCCCCGGCCGCTGCCACTGGAGCGGCCGTAGCGAAACTGCACCATCTCGCCGGTGCGGACCTCGAGTTCGTCGAGTTCGATGTCGCGGGTCACGATCTCGACGTCGTCCTCCGCGCCGGGCGCGGTGGGCGTGCCGCGGATCGTGACCTGGCCACGCAGGCTTCCCCCGATCAACTTCGCCAGCCGTCCCTGCCGCAGGTCGAGCGGCTCGTCGAACTCGAGCACCGCTCCCTGCGGCGCGCGGAGCACGAGCGTGCGACCCGGCTGACCGTCGGCCGCCACGCGATTGCGGTCCGGAAGCACCACCAGCGTGCAGGGCACGAGGTTCACGCGGCCGTCGGGCAGCGAGTGGTAGTCCTTGAAGAGCAGCCGGATCTGGCGGCTCTCGAGCATGATCGGATCCTCGCGTTCCCAGGCGCCGGGGGGAAACACGTCGCCGAGCGCCGCGAGCCGCTGGTCGGACCGGGCCCGGATCGCGGCCGCCTCCTCGGGGGTCATCTCCAGCGCCGTGGCGGTGTCTCGCACCCGCGGCTCGACGATCGGCACAACGGCGAGCCGGTAGAAGCCCGCGGCCGCCAGCGCGACGAGAAACACCCGCAGCGTGCGTCCAAGTCGATGTTCCATCGCCGTCTCACCGCGTGGGAGTGCGTCAGGCCCGGGCACCGGCGTAGCGGGCGACGACCGCGTCCCAGCCGCCCCGCGCCTTGAGCATCCGCTCGATCACCTCGCGAACCGCCCCGCGGCCGCCCGGCAGCTTGGTCACGATCGCCGCCGCGCGGGTGAGGTCGTCGCAGGCGTCGGCCACCGCCACGCCCACGCCGCATCGCATCACGCACGGCAGGTCGGGGAGGTCGTCGCCGATGAAGGCCGTCTGCTCCCAGCTGAGCCCACATTCCCGGATCACGCCCTCGGCCGCCGCGAGCTTGTCGTCGACACCCTGCCGCACGATGCCCACGCCGAGCTCCCCGGCCCGCAGCTGCACCACGTGGCTGGAGCGGCCGGTGATGATTCCCGTGCGGCCGCCCGCCTTCTGCCAGGCCCGTAGGCCGAGGCCGTCGCGGATGTGAAATGTTTTCGACTCGATGCCCTCGTTGTTCCAGGTCACGCCGCCGTCGGTGAGCACGCCATCGACGTCGAGCAGCAGCAGCTGCACGCGGGCGAGGCGGCGGTCCAGGTCGGGCGTGTCGGAGATGTCGGGCATGGTGGGCTTCGTGAGCGTGGAGACGCGGGCCTCAGGCGGCAGCCGCCGACCGGGGCGTGGCGACCGCCTCCGGTGGCACGAGCCCGACGAGATCGACGATGTCGAGCAGGCCCACGGGGCGGCCGTCGTCGAGCACCGGGAGTTCACTCAGCCGGCGGGCTTCGAGAATCGCCACCGCGTCGCGGAGGCGAGTGCCCACGGGCAGCGTGGTGGGCCGGCTGGTCATCACGCGGCCGATGGGCTCGTCGAGCGCCGCGTCGTGTCGCCGTTCGAAGAGCCTCGCCAGATCGCTGTCGGTAAAGATGCCGGCAAGCGCCCCGGCCTCGTCGAGAATCATCACGGCCCCCGTCCGCCGAGCGGGCAGCGGCCGTGCAAATACGGCCCGCACCGTTTCATCGGGCTGAGCAAGCCGGCACTCGGCGAGCGGCCGCATGGCATCTTCCACGAGCATCAACTGCCGGCCGAGGCTGCCGCCCGGATGCCGGGCCGCGAAGTCCTCCGGAGTAAAATCCCGCAGGCCGCTGACGACCAGTGCCACGGCGTCGCCGAGGGCCAGCATCAGCGAGGTGCTCGTGCTGGGGGCGAGCCCGAGGCCGCAGGCCTCGCGGATCAGCCCGGTGGCCACGACCACGTCGGCGGCGCGGCCAAGCGTGCTTTCGGGACGTCCCGTGAGGGCCACGATGCCCACCCGGCGAGCGGCGAGGTGCGGCAGAAGGCGCGTGATCTCCTCGGTCTCGCCCGACTGCGAGAGCGCGAGCACCACGTCATCGCTGCGGAGCGCGCCCAGGTCGCCGTGCATGGCCTCGGCCGGGTGCAGGAAGTGGCTCGGCGTGCCGGTGGAGGCGAGCGTTGCGGAGATCTTTCGGGCCACGAGCCCGGCCTTGCCGATTCCCGTCACCACCACGCTGCCAGTGCACTGCCGGATCATCCGCACGCCGCGGCAGAAGTCGGCATCAAGCGTCTCGGCGGCGCGGAGCACCGCCTCTCCTTCGACGCGGAGGATCCGGCGGCCGTGCGCGAGAATGTCGTCGTTGTTCAGGTCATCCATGAGACGGTCCTTCGGGCAGACACCGCGCGCACCTGAGCGCGGGGGCGGGATGGTAGGCCGACTGGGCAAGCCACGCAACGCGGATTTCGCCCGCGTCATAGCCGCAGGTTTGTCTCCCCGCGGCTCACGGCGACCATCCGAAGGGCCGCGACGCGACGACTTTTACCGCCCCCCGGAGCCGGTACTCCACCAGAATCGGAGTTGCTCTAACAGTATCGCTTCGTCTCGACATACCGAACCACGCGCTGCACGGCGTCGGTGAGTTCGGGCGATGCCGCCAACGCTTCCGTCAAGACGCGGTCAGCGCTCTCGATCAGGTAGTCGTGGGCGATGGCGTTCCTGAGGAGCCGTAGCTCCCGCCACCTTTCGGCCGTCGTGATGAGCCCTCGTGCCTCCGCCCGCTGCAGTCGATCGAGCACGCTACCCTCGTCGGCCAGCTCGATCT
>CAJBSQ010000520.1 GCA_903958265.1 uncultured Planctomycetaceae bacterium | reverse complement strand
GTCGTCATTCGCAGTGCGTGGCAGAGGAAGCGGGTCTCGTCGACCGCACCGGTGAGCGTGATCGCCCCCGCCGCCTCGTCCAGCGTGACGTCGAGGTGGTGGGCGGGGAGATTCGCAATTCTCCCGTGCAGCCCGTGCCGCAGCCGGCCCGAGTCGTCGGCGTCGGGAGCCCCGTTGCTCACCAATCCGCAGCGGGCCACCAGTTCGTCGAACCCATCCAGCCAGCCCAGGCCGGAGGGCTCGGCAAGCGGCACGAACCGCGGGTTCACCGGCCCGTGCACCGGCGACTGCCAGCCGAGTTCCACCCCATCCGCGATGATTTTCCAGATCCCCAGGCCCCGATCGGGGAGCACGAAGACCTTCATGTCACCGGCGACGAGCTCGACCAAAAGCACCCCCTCCCGCAGCCCTCCGGAGAGCCGGCGCGTGCGCACGGCCAGCCTGCCGAGGGAGACATCGACACGGTCGGCGGCGAAGAACGACGCGCCCCGATGGGACGTGATCAGCTGCAGCGTCTGCGACGACATGGGCGGGCTCCGGGGGTGGTGACGATTGACAGGATACCGTCCCGCCGCCGAGCCACGCAGCGGGCTTGTACCGCGGTCGCGGCGCGGTCAGAGTTCATCCATCAGGCCGCGGGCAACCGCAGCCTCCCCATCGCCTTTTGAGCGATCTCCATGAACGACCTGAAGATTTTCAGCGGCCCGGCCAATCCCGCGCTCACGCAGGATATCTGCCGGTATTTGAACCTGCCGATGGGCAAGATCTCGCTGGGGAGGTTCCCCGACGGTGAGATCTCCTGCAAGATCGACGAAGACGTCCGCGGTCGAGACATCTTCATCGTTCAGCCGACCTGCCCGCCGGTCAACGAGCACATCATGGAGCTGCTCGTGATGATCGACAGCTTCAAGCGGGCGAGTTCGTTCCGGATTACGGCCGTGATCCCCTACTTTGGCTACGCCCGGCAGGACCGCAAGGACGCCGGTCGCGTGCCGATCACCGCCAAGCTCGTGGCCAACCTGATCGTCCGCGCCGGGGCCGACCGGGTGCTCGCGATGGACCTGCATGCCGCCCAGATCCAGGGCTTTTTCGACGTGCCGGTCGACCACCTCTACGCGGCGCCCGTGCTCAACAACCATCTCCAGTCGCTGGAAATCCCGAAGGACGACATCGTCGTCGTCAGCGCCGACGAAGGGGGTATCAAGCGCGCCCTCGGGCACGCCAATCGCATCGGCGCTCCCCTGGGGATCATCGACAAGCGGCGACTGTCGGCCGACACGACCAAGAGCACCAACATCATCGGCGCCAGCGTCGAGGGCAAGACAGCGATCCTGTTCGACGACATGATCAGCACGGCCGGCTCGATCTGCGGGGCTGCCGAGGTTCTTCACAAGCATGGCGCGAAGTCGATCTACGCCGCGGCCACGCACGGCCTGCTCGTCGGACCGGCCATCGAGCGGCTGCGGCAGGCCCCGTTCAACAAGATCATCATCACCGACTCGATCCCGCTCACGCCGGGCAAGATGCTCCCCAACATCACCGTGCTCTCGGTCGCCAGCCTCCTCGGCCAGGCGATCAAGCGGATTCACCGCAACGAGTCGGTGAGTATGATGTTTCAGTAACGCAGCCTCCAGGGCCATCCAGGGCCATCCAGGGCCATCCAGGGCCATCCCGGGCCCGGGCCCGCTGGCGGCGAGACCGCATTCGACTTCCGTGGTTCGCCGGCTCGGGGGCGGCAAAAGTCGCCGCTGCGCGGTCCT
>CAJBSQ010000519.1 GCA_903958265.1 uncultured Planctomycetaceae bacterium | reverse complement strand
GCCCCAAGTAGGTACAGGTTTCCTACCTGTACACCGACCGGCGTCGATCAACACAGGTAGAAAACCTGTGGCTACGGGGTATACCAGCCCGCACGCAAAGCCCCTGACCGCACCCCACGGCCCCTGACCGGGCCTACGGCCCGCTCTCCCCCACGCGGTTGAGGCCGCCAGGAGGCGTTAAGATTCACGTAGATGACCGATTCCCTGCTCGCTCACGTATCTCCATGAACGCCTCGCCCCTGCTGTCGACCCTGCTCATCGCGCTTCGCAAGGAGCGGCTCGAGGTTGTGCTGATCGGCAACGCCGCTGCCGCGCTGCACGGCGCGCCCGTCACCACGCTGGACTTCGATTTCATGTTTCGCGATACGGTAGGAAATCTGCAGAAGCTCAAACGGGTGTCCGCCGATCTCGAGGCCACGATCCTGCGGCCCTTCTATCCCGTCTCAAAACTGTATCGCATGGTCGATGACGCGACTGGCCTCCAGGCCGACTTCATGCCTGTGATTCATGGCGTGCGGTCGTTCGAGGGCTTGCGGTCGCGGGCAGTGGAACGCACGATCGGCGGCTCCGTGTTGCTCGTGGCCTCGATCGACGACATCATCGCCAGCAAACGCGCCGCTGGCCGCGATCGCGATCTGGCGGTGTTGCCGGTGCTCGAGAAGACGAGGCAGGCGATCAGCGGCATGCCGGCAGCCGTAACGAAAGCCACCGCGCGGCGCACCCCGAACAAGCGAAAGAAGGGTCAGCGATGAGGCGACCGCGAAGCGACCGACACCCGCGAAAGCCCGCCGCGCGAGACCGCGCTCTCGAAGCGCTCGCCGCGGAGAGCGAGCGGCAGCTCGATGAGCTCATCCGGCGCCGCCTGGCCCTGCCGATCGAGCAGCGAATGAACTTCCTGCGCCGGCGGCTCCCCGGCGGCGGCAGCTGCCTTTAGCGGCGGGCCTTGCGGTACCGCGAGAGCCAGCCCGCCTTCCCCCGATCTTACGATCGAGGGCTCCACCGGGGCGGGTGCTCTTGCATCTACGTGCCACGATGCTCAGAATATGTACGGGCGTATATGTACTGAGGCTTGATGTCATGTTTGCCGTTGACGGATCGGGCGAGCCGTGTGACGAACGCGACCTGATTGCGACGGGCGACGTGCAGAAAGCTCCATCAACGAGAAGGGGGAACGTTGGTGGCATGAGCGTTCAGGAGTTGTATCGAGATTCAGCTGGGCGTGATGTCATCCGGCACATCGTCTATGATTCGGAGGGTCGTGTGGTTCATGGCCCACACTTTCGTCCGGGAGGCTTCAAATGAAGGTGGCTCTTTTGACCCTCCACTGCCTGAACGCCGTGGCCGACGACTACGAGTCGCTCGAGAGCATCACGGCAGATGTGCGACGGGCCACGCACGGCGATGTGGCGCCCGACGACGTCGCCGCTTGCCTTAGCGATCTTGCACGGGATGCATTGATCAGTGTGTTCGCCTTTGATCGCGAGGCACGCCGGTACGTGCCGCTGGAAGGGGTTCCTACCACGCTTGCCGACAAGTGGTTTAGCATCACGGCACAAGGCCGCAACGAACTCCGAACCAACTGGGTCGATCAGTAAGATCGATGCAAGCCGAAGGGGAAAAGCCAACCGCATGACCCCGATCGGGGCGCCTACGGGATTCAGCGAGGCTCAGTCGCGGGCGGAGTGACTTGCACGCTGGCGAGGCATGCGATAATCGGTTCGGCTATCCACACCTAGTGTTGAGGGTTTTATGAACTCGGACACGATTCGCGAGATGCTGCAGCGAAGGCCCTTTGAGCCGCTGTGCCTGCGACTCTCCAACGGGGAATCGCACGAGATCCGTCACCCGGAATGTGCGGTCATCGGCAAAAATAAAGTGCTCGTCT
>CAJBSQ010000518.1 GCA_903958265.1 uncultured Planctomycetaceae bacterium | reverse complement strand
GGCGTGGCCGACGAACTCCCGTCCTGCGGTACGGAATGCGATCCACGAGTTTCGCAGCGCCTCGCCGTGATCGCCGGCGCCGTAGATCAGTTCACGGCGACGCTGACGCCGGGTGCGTCGCTCGGCGGCCGCCTTCTCCGCCGCGTTCTCCGCCGCGGTCGGAGGTGGCTTGATCGCCGATTCGTAGTGCCGAGCCGGCACCTTCAGCCAGGGGCACATGACGCGAACAGACTCGGGGAGCCGCTCCTCCGCCACCGGCTCGAAGCCCGCGGATTCGGGGGACGCGTGCACGAGCCGCAACGGGAGACCGAGGCCGTGGAGGCCGTCGAGAATGCCGGCGGTCGTCCGCTCGATCCCGCCGAGGTGTGATTTTCGCCAGTTCACCAGTCCAGACACGTCGTACCAGATCGTCACGGCGGTGATTCCTCGAGCGGGGTGGTGGTGGCTTTAGCCGGCAGCCTGGAGCGGCCTCGCCAGAAAATGCCCCGGCATGAGCGCGAATCCGTCGGTGACGTTCGCCGGGTACGAGAGCAGTTCGCGGAGCTGCGGTTCCTCGCGTCGATGGTAGAAGCGATTGAGCCCGTCAAAGAGGGCGAACTCGTAGCCGCGGGCGAATAGGAGTCCTTCCCAGGCGAACCAGGCGGGTTCGTAGCCCCGTTGGCCACAGCCCGGCACCTGCGGCTTCACCGCCTCGATGACGAGCACTCGCGGCCTGAACGCCTGCCATTCGCCCCCCTCGATCACGTCCCGCTCGTGTCCCTCGACGTCGATCTTGAGGAAGTCGACCGTCACGTCGCCCAGCGCCAGCGTGATCTCCGCGAGCGTGGTCATCGGCACCGTGATGGTGGAGGGTACGATGCCCAAGGTGGCCGCGAATCGCTCGTCGAGTTCGTCGTGGCAGGACGAGAGGCCCGTGTCGCCCCACTCGTGGAAGGTCACGCTGCCCACCGCGGTGCCGACGGCCACGTTGAGGTTGGTGTCGCGGGTTCGCTGCTCGACAAACTTGCGGTGGAAGCGGGCGACAGGCTCGATGTTCACGCCCGACCAGCCCTTGTCGTAGAAGTGCTTGGTCACCGAGTCGATGACGGGGTCGTAGCCGCCGACGTCGATGTAGCGGCCCCGCTCGACCTGGTGGAACACGCGGTCGAGGACCACGTCCTCGAAGTTCTGTGCGTAGGAGATCATGCCGCCCTCCGGATGATGAGGCCGATCGACGTCGAGGCGTAGCCGTCGAGCGCCAGCCGGAGGTGCTTGAACCCCTCGGCGTGACGACCGGTCGATCCGGCATAGGGCGGTGGATCGACGTAGCGATCGATCTCGCTGCTGCCGGGGTCGACGTCGAGCGGCTCGACATGGTGCCCCCGCGCGGCGAGCTGGATGCAGACCTGCTCGATGTCGCTGAGCCGGTAGATCACATTCGGCCCTCGTGTGACGGTGCGGGAGTTGCTCGAGAGGTTGAACTCCGTCGTGTGCACGGCCACGCCTCCCGGACGCAGGCACTCCATCTGCCGCTCCAGAAACCGGATTCCGAGTTCGAGGCTGCCGCAGTGCTCGAACGAGCAGGTCGACCAGGTGAAGTCGTATCCCTGCAGGTCGTCGGGCACGTCGTTCATGTCGACGGGGCGGAACTCGACCCGCTGGTGAAACTCGTCGGCCGAGCAGAGCCCGCCGGCATTGAGCGCGTCTCGGCGGCCGACCCACTGGCCGGTGGCGGCCCAGCTGTGGTTCCGCGTGTCATCCAGGTCGAGGTCGGTCGCCGTGACGTGGCAACCGAGCGAAGCGAAGAACGCCGGAAGTTTCTCGGCACCGACCGCGAAGCCGAGGCCGCGAGATCCGGGCTCGAGCATCCCACGCTCGTGGAGGGCCTGGCAGATGTAGGCATGCTCCCAGTTCTTGCGGTGCAGGTGCCAGCCGTCGCCGAGCCGCAGGAGCCAGCGGCGGAAGGAGGGCGAATCGAGCGTCGTGAACCGACAGAGCTGCGAGACGAGTCCGGCGCCTTCCTCGGCCCGCGGTCCGTGAGCAAAGAGCTCCGGATACTGCTTCGAGAACTCGGCGATCCGGATCGGTGGGGGCTCAGCGGGGCCGCGGAGGCCCGGAAACATGTCCGTGACCAGGCTGGTGATCGTGCGACCGACGGCGGCGAGTGTCATGGCGTACTTCGAAGGGAGGGCCGGGACACGGTCGCGGCAGGTCCGCCAGATCCCTCGGCAAACTGGGCGGCCTGCGAATGCTTCGTGTTCGGGGAAAGTAGCACGGGTGCCGCACCCATCGGAATGCCACTTTCCGGGCGATCTCAGCCGGCTCGCGCGAGTCTCAGCCGGCACCGGGGCCCACGATCGATTCGTAGACCCGCAGGTAGCCGCGGGCCGTTTCGGCCCAGGAATAGCTGGCGGCGTGCGACCGGGCCCGGGCGGCGAATCCGGGGTCTCTGTGGGAAGCCGCCAGGCCAGCCTCGTACGTGGTCGCCATCGACACCGCGTCGAAGGCGTCGAAGTAGATGCCGTGGCTTCCGGCAATCTCGGGGAGGCAGGTTGTCCGGGAAAGAAACACAAGACAGCCGCACTGCATCGCCTCGAGCACGGGGAAGCCGAATCCCTCGGTGAGCGAGGGGAACAGAAATGCCTCGCAGTTCTCGTAGAGCCACTGCCGGTCGGCATCAGAGACCTCACCCGGCAGGATCACGCGACCCTCGAGGCCACGGCGGGAAATCTCGCGGCCGAGGAAGTCGCCGTAGGGCGTCGCCTTCTTGCCTGCGATCACGAGCCGGCGGCCGGGCAGCCGCTCGACCAGGTCGAGAAGCACGTGAAAGTTCTTGTGGGCCAGGCAGTTGCCGACCGTCAGCACGAAGGGCCCTTCGGGCACGAACGCCGGCCGAGTGGCGGCGGCCGCGGGGGGCTCCGATAGCCCGAGGTGGACGACGTGC
>CAJBSQ010000517.1 GCA_903958265.1 uncultured Planctomycetaceae bacterium | reverse complement strand
CGCGGTCTTCTTCATCACCATCTGCGGCAGTGCTGCGGCCAGTCGTTCGATCGTGGCCCCCTCGAGGGCCAACCGCTCCAGGACCAGGGCCATGGCCACGAAGCTGTCGCGGACGAGCACCACGCGGGGATCGATCACTCCGCCATTCCCCTCGCCACCGAGCACCGCCCCGTGGGCGAGCATCGCATCGACGACGTTCGCCTCGCCGACCTTCGAGACGTGGCAGGCCACTCCCCGCTTCCCGCAGATGGCCGCGGTCATGCCGCTCGTCGAGCAGTTGACCACCACCGGCCCGGGCATCTTCGCAAGCACGCCCTCGACTGCGAGCGCGAGCGTCGCCTCCTCTCCGACATACCGACCGTCGGCCGTGGCGATTGCCAGCCGATCGGCATCGGGGTCCTGAAAGAAGCCGATGTCGGCGCCGCTCCGCGGGATCCGCGGCAGCAGGCCCGCGAGGTTTTCGGCGGTGGGCTCGGGCTGGTGCTCGAACAGGCCGTCGGGCGTGCCCCCTTCGATCACCAGGTCGCAGCCGAGGTGCTCGAGGAGTGGCCGCGCCACGCGGCTGCCGGCGCCGTGGCCGCTGTCGAGCCAGACCTTCGGCCGGCGGCGGCGGATCGCCTCGACATCGACCGTGGCGGCGACCAGGCGAACATGGGCAGGCGTGCCGTCATGCTCGAGCCTCGTGCCGGGCTCCGCATCGGGGAGCGGCGGCATGCCCGCGGGAAGCGCTTTGTAGGCCGCAAGCACCTCGCGACCCGCCGCCGCTGCGAGCACGCGGCCTGCGGCGGAGAAGAGCTTGAGGCCGTTGTAGCGAGCCGGGTTGTGACTGGCCGAGAGCTGGACCCCGCCGGCGGCCCCGCGGTCGCGGACGACGATGCCGATGGTCGGCGTCGCGGCGACACCGCAGTCGATCACGTCGCGGCCGAGCCGCACGAGATGGGCGGTGATCGCCGCCGCAAGCGGAGGGCCGCTCTGGCGGCCGTCACGACCGACGACGATCGGGCCGGGTGGGAGCGTGGTCACGAAGGCATGGATGTAGCGAACGGCCACCTCGTCGGTGAGCGACGCGCCGACCACGCCCCGCAATCCCGACACGCTTACGATCAACAGTTCGTCGTGGGAGGCTGGGTGGCTCATGCGGGCCGCAGTATAAAGTCGGGCACCCGGTTTCCCGCCAGCCCTCACAAACGCCCCCCGAGAACGACCATGCCCCAGCTCTCCGCTCCCGACATCGCCCGGCTTCTCGACGCCATCGCCGCCGCCCGCGCCGCGGGCACGATCACGGAGCACTCGGCCACGACGATGCGCGACTGGCTCACGCAGCCGAGGTATGCCGACTTCGCCGGCGAACTGGCCGCCCAGATCGACCGGGGGCTGTGGAAGCAGCTCGACGACGTCTACTGGACCGTGATCCCGTTCGGCACCGGGGGCCGCCGCGGGACGATGTATCCGGTGGGATCCAATGCCATCAACGACCGCACGATCGGGGAGAGCGCGCAGGGCCTCGCCGACTACGTGCGGAGCGTGTTGCCCGCAGGCGAGACGCCGACCTGCGCGATCGCCCACGACACCCGCCATCGCTCCGAGCACTTCGCCCAACTCTGCACGGAGGTGCTGCTCGCGGCGGGCTTTACGGTGTTTTACCTGCGGGGCGTTCGCAGCACGCCCGAGCTCTCGTTCGCCGTGCGGTACACCAATAGCACCTGTGGCATCATGGTGACGGCGAGCCACAACCCGCCGACCGACAACGCCGTGAAGGTCTACTGGGCAGGTGGGGTGCAGGTGCTCCCGCCGCACGACCAGGGGATCATCGAGCGGGTCATGAAGGCGGAGACGATCCACCGCGAACCGTTTGCCGCCGGCGTCGCCAGCGGCAGGGTGGTGTTCGTCGAGGAGGAGGTCGACCCGGCCTTCGTGAAGGCCGTGCTCCGGCAGTCGGCCCCGGGCCCGCGCGACATCTCGATCCTCTACACGCCGCTTCACGGCGTTGGCGCTACGGCCGTGGTGCCGGTGCTCGAGGGAGCGGGCTTCCGGCGGCTGCGGCTCTACGGCCCGCACGAGCAGCCCGACGGCGACTTCCCCAACGTGCCGGGGCACGTGGCGAATCCCGAGAATCCGGCGGTGCTCACCGGCCCGATCGAGGAGGCGAAAGCCCGCGGCGACGACCTCGTGCTGGCGAGCGACCCCGACTGCGACCGCCTCGGCGCCGCGGCGCCGCTCACGTGCGCCCCCGGTGCGGCATGGAGCACCTTCACCGGCAACCAGCTCTGCGGGCTGCTCTGCGAGCAGGCGATCCTCGGCCGTCGGGCCCGCGGCGAGGCCGGGCCCGGCGATTACGTGGTGACCACGATCGTGACCAGCGGCCTCGTGCGGCGGATCGCCGAGGCCCGCGGCCTCACGGCAGACGACACGCAGCTGGTGGGATTCAAGTGGATCTGCTCGGCGGTGGACACGCATGGGCCGGAGCGGTTCGTGTTTGGCACCGAGGAATCGCACGGTTACGTGGCCGGCACGCATGTCCGCGACAAGGATGCGGCCGTCGCGGCACTCCTGATGGCGGAGCAGACGGCCGCCCTCAAGGCCGCGGGTCGGTCGCCGCACGAGAAGCTCGACGAGCTCTTTGTCGAGTGTGGCTGCCACCAGGAGCGGCAGATCAACGTGATGCTTCCGGGGGCCACGGGCATGGGCCGGATGAAGGAGATCATGGCCGCCCTGCGGGCCACCCCGCCGACGTCGTTCGGGGGCCTCGACGTGATTCGCACGCGGGATCAGTCGAGTCTCCAGACGTGGACGCCAGGAGCGAGCCCGACGGTCTATGCGGGCGTGAGCAGTGACGTGGTGCTCTTCGACCTCGCGGGGTACGGTGCCGGCGGACTCCTGCCGGACGGACGATTCCCCCCGCTCGCCAACGCGGTGGCGGCCCGGCCGTCGGGCACGGAGCCGAAGATCAAGTTCTATCTCTTCGCCGTCGAGGCTCCGTGCCCTGCGGCCGACCTGCCGGCCACGAAGGCGCGGCTCCAGACGCGGCTCGATGCGATCGAGAAAGATCTGCGGGCGATCGTCGGCGTCTGAGACGGCTCACCAATGAATCCCGCCGAGCCCGGGGCTCCCCACCACTGCCGCGGTTGGGCTTCCGGAGCCTTGGGCGTATCCTCGCCCGGCGACGCGACTTTTGCCGCCCCCGAGCCGGCGATACACGGAAGTCGAATGCACCCTAGAATCGGGGAGCAATGCACGCTCCTGATGACGATAGCCTGCGGCCGGACGATCTTCCGGCCGCTCTCGATGCAGCCGCCGAGACGCTGCCGGCCGACACCGACGCTGCGGCGGCCCGCGGCCGGTCAGTGGCCGCGGACAAGGCGCGGGCGTTTCCGCAGACGCCGGGCGTGTACCTGATGAAGGATGCCGCCGGCCGGGTGATCTACGTCGGCAAGGCGAAGAACCTGCGGGCCCGGGCGGGCAGCTACTTCCTCAAGGCGGCGGCCGAGGACCGACGCACGGCCGACCTCGTCCGTGAGATCCGCGACATCGACTACCTCGATGCCGAGAGCGAGGTCGACGCGCTGCTGATGGAGAGCCGGCTCGTCAAGGACGTGCAGCCGCGGTTCAACTCCGACCTCAAGGACGACAAGACGTTTCCCTACCTGCAGATCACGACCCACGAGGATTTTCCGCGGGTGGAGTTCACGCGGACGCCGCGGCAGAAGGGGGTGAAGCTCTACGGCCCGTTCACGAGCGCAGGCTCGCTCCGCGGGGCGATCGTGGTGCTGCAGCGGATCTTCAAGTTCCGGACCTGCACGCTCGACATCGACGCCGACGACGAGCAGTGGCGGTGGTTTCGCCCCTGCCTGCTGGCCTCGATCGGCCAGTGCACGGCTCCCTGCAACCTGCGAATCTCCAGGGAGGAGTACCGCAAGGACATCAATCGGCTGAGGACCTTCCTCGACGGCGGCAAGAAGCAGCTGCTCGTCGAGATGCGGAAGGAGATGCTGGAGTCGTCCACGAAGCTGGAGTTCGAGCGGGCGGCCCGGCTCCGCGACGAGATTCGGCTCCTGGAGACGCTCGACCAGCGGGGCGATCTCGAGGAGCATGTGCAGCCGGAGGTGTTTCTCGTCGATCCGAAGAAGGGGCTCGCGGGGCTGGAGAAGGTGCTCGGGCTGTCGAAGCCGCCGCGGGTGATCGAAGGGGTCGACATCGCCCACCTCGCGGGCAATGAGACGGTGGCGAGCCTCGTGCAGTTCATCGACGGGCTGCCGTTCAAGCCTGGCTACAAGCGATACCGGATCAAGTCGGTCGCAGGTGTCGACGACTTCAAGAGCATCCACGAGGTGGTCTCGCGGCGGTTCGCGCGGCTGGCCCGCGAGGGCTCGGCGCCCCCCGACATCCTGCTGATCGACGGTGGCAAGGGGCAGCTCGCCGCGGCCCTCGACGCGCTGGAGAGCCTGGGCGTTGAGGCCCCGTGCGTGATCTCGCTGGCCAAGCGGGAGGAGGAGATCTTCCTGCCGGGCCGGAGCGAACCGCTGCGGCTCTCCCGCGACTCCTACTCGCTCCGCCTGCTCGAATACGTCCGTGACGAAGCCCACCGCTTCGCCCAGCACTACCACCATCTCCTCCGCGGCAAGCGGACGCTCGACGAGTGAGTCGCGGGTGCTGTGATTCCCTGTGAGGCGAATCAGGTTCTGCGCTGGATCGTGACCTCACCGACCTGCGTCGTGCTGGTGCCAGAGATCGAGCCGCTCGTGGCGGTGAGCGTCTGCGCGCCGAGCGTGCCGAATACCACGCGGAGCGTCGCCCGACCGTTGACGAACGTGACGCTGGCCGGGAACTTCGCGGCGGAGTCACTCGAGGCGAGCGTGACCGAGCCGTTGGTATTCATTATCGGCCTGCCAGCATCGTCGAGCGCCACGATCGTGACCAACACCGGCATGCCGACCGGCACCGCCCTCGGCAGCATCACCGCGAGTCGTGTGACCACGGGAGCGGCGACCACGGTCACCGCCGCGGCACCCACGATGTCACCCGCCACGCCACCGCGCACGGTGAGCGTCTGCGAGCCCGGCGAGGCGAAGGTGACGCGGGCGATCGCGCGGCCTGAGGTAAAGGTCACGGTCGTCGGCAGCGTGGCGGCGGTATCGCTCGAGGCGAGCGTCGCCGTGCCGGTGTAACCGCTGATCGGTCGCTTTGCGGCGTCGAGCGCGATGATGGCGACGGTGACGGGAGTGCCGGTGACGATCCTCGGCGGCACCATGACCAGAAAAGAGGACAGCGCCTGTGGGGCGGCGACATTCGTGCTGCCGATTCCCGCCACCTGCGAGTCGCTCAGCGAGGTCACCGTCACCGTCTGCTTGCCCACCGTGGCAAACGAAACCGGGAACGTCGCGCGACCGTTCTTAAAGAGCACTTCGACCATGGGTAGCGAGGCTGCCGCGTCGCTGCTGGTCACGGTGGCCGTGCCGCTGAAGGTCGGCGCGGGACGGCCGGCGGCATCGACGGCCAGTGCGGTCACGGTGGTCGGCATGCCGGCCCGAACCTGCGGCGGCATCATCACGAGCAGTTTGGTGGCGACGACCGGCGGCGCGACCGTCGTGGAGGCCGTCGCCGTGCGATCGGCGACGAGGGCATCAGTGACGGTGAGCGTCTGCGGGCCCGAGGTGCGAAAGGTGACCGGCACGAGCGCCCGACCGTTGCGAAGCTGAACCGTCGCGGGGAACGTGGCGGCGGCATCAGACGACGTGACCGTCACCGAACCCGACGCCGAAAACAGGGGACGTCCGGCTGCGTCCACGGCACTGATCACGGCGGCCACGGGCAGGCCGTTCGGTGCCGAGGACGGCATCCTCACCTGGAGCGACACCTGGAGGGACACCTGGATCGGCGCGACGGCCGTGGTCGGCGGCGCGATGACGACCCCATCCGCGGGAGGTGGAGGGACGAGCGTGATGCCGATGCCGCTGAGCATGCCCCGCGGTTCGAGCCTCTCAACGGAACCGAGTGAGCAACGGCGATCCGCCGCGAATCCCCGCAAACCCGTTCGATCCTGCCGCCGCATGAATCCGCCCATGACACCCTCGCGTGTGATTTGAACGGGGAGAACCGCAGAATGACCTCCCCTCCGGGAGGAAATAGTGCAGCCGCCGACCGCCCCCTGTCAAGCCGGGAGCCTCCCCCGCCTGTCTCCAGGACGGCCAAGCAGAGGCACTGCGTGCAAACCGGTGCCCGGAGCTACCCGCTACCGGTTCGTCATGTCGCACGACACCCCGCCCGCCGCCGGCACGTAGCAGGCGCGGGCGTAGTCCATCACCATGCGGTGGGCGCTAAATCGCCATGCCAGCGAACTGATCGAGTTCATCATCATCTTGATCCACTCGCGGGGCAGGCCGTCGGAGTCGCGGTCGTAGAACAGCGGGATGACCTCGTTCTCCAAGACCTTGAAGAGTGCCTCGCCGTCGCGGCGGTCGGTGATCTCGTCGTTGAAGTGGGTCTCGCCGCGGCCGATCGCGAAGCCATTGCGGCCGTCGAACGCCTCGGCCCACCAGCCGTCGAGGATCGAGCAGTTGAGGCCGCCGTTGAGCACCACCTTCTGGCCGCTGGTCCCCGAGGCCTCGAGGGGCCGCCGCGGGTTATTGAGCCAGACGTCGACACCCTGCACGAGGTGCCGAGCGACGTTGATGTCGTAGTCTTCGACGAACACCACCCGGCTGGCGAACCGGGGGTCGTTCCGGAGGTTGGCGATCTTGCGGATCAGCGCCTTGCCGGGTTCGTCGGCGGGATGCGCCTTGCCGGCGTAGATCACCTGGATCGGGCGGTCGGGATCGCTCACCAGGTCGTGCAGCCGATCGAGGTCGGCCAGCACCAGGTCGGCCCGCTTGTAGGTCGCGAACCGACGGGCGAATCCGATGGTGAGGATGTTGGGGTCGAGCACCGTGCG
>CAJBSQ010000516.1 GCA_903958265.1 uncultured Planctomycetaceae bacterium | reverse complement strand
CCATTGCCGGGTTTTTTGGAGTCGTCGCAGATGGCGACCCGCACCGCCGCCCCTCGGTCCTCAGCTCGGCATGTCCGATCCGTCTCGTTCATCATGACGATGAAGAGGCCGACGAAGCCGAAGGTCACCGCTGTTCGTCCGGTCAGGCTGGAGGGCATCGGGCATGCTTTCAACAGAGGCTCTTGGTTCAGGGTATCAACGTCGGCGCCGGGTCGGACGGTGCAAACACGGGCGGCGGTGGACCCGGGAGCCTGAGCGCCGACTCCTTCATGTCCACCAACTCCTCCCGCATGGCATCGAGGGCTTGGGTCGCCAGATGCCGGTGCAGCTCCGTGAACTCCGCGGGGCTGCCCGGTGCATTCTCCCAGCGACGGCGCATGTCTGCGACCACCTTGACCAGCCGGCGTTCAACCGGCCAGACGTCGTCCCAGACCTGCCGCAGCTGGTCCGTCTCGACGCCGTCGCGGTCCTCGGTGAGATTCCACTCTCGGAGCGTGGTCGCGATCGAGCAGATCGCGCCGCCATGCTTACCGGAAACGGCGTCGGTCAGCGACTCGCAGGCGACCCAGCAAGGCACCGCGATCGAGAACTTCGGGTCGCCGAGCTGCACCCACATCGTGGTCAACCGGGGATCCTCGCCCGGCTTGACGCCGTGGAACACGGCTGCCGACACGGTGGTCGTGCGGCTGATCGTGGCTGATGTGTTCACCTCGTCCGGCAGTTCACCCGCAGGCCCGTTCACGGTGCCGGCGAAGGGTTGCCCACGGCCGTCGGCCATGTCGCGACAAAGATGTTGAAGCACATACTCGACCGTGACACCATTCTCACGACGCCGCTCGATGAGGCGGCAGGCCCGGGCATAGCGTTC
Organism: uncultured Planctomycetaceae bacterium; assembly: GCA_903958265.1. Lineage (GTDB taxonomy): Bacteria > Planctomycetota > Planctomycetia > Pirellulales > UBA1268 > QWPN01. The sequence goes on along the minus strand of CAJBSQ010000516.1, from coordinate 1,199 downwards.
GCCGGAGTAGGCGACCGAGAGCGAATCTGGATCGGGCGCGGCAGGGATCTGCTGGGCGGTCGTCGAGAAATTGGACCGCACGATGTATCCATGCGGCGCCACCTCGGGGTCGTTGGCGTCGAACATGCGGAAGGTGCGCGGGCCGGCCTCGAAGAGGGCTGCGCCGCCCGCGGCGTCGATGACGCCGAAGTTCCCGTCGGTCTTGCGGCCCGTGTCGTTCGTGCGCTCGAGCAGGGCCCTGAAGTCGGCCACGGAGGCGCACGTCTCGAGCGCCAGTTTCATGATGCCGCCGTTGCCCGGCCCAGTGGTTTCGCCCTCGACGAGCAGGTCCTTACTGAGCGAGTTCTCGATGCAGAAGCCGGCCGAGTTGACCCCCATCCAGACTTCGTCGCGATGCCCGGCGTTTACCACGGCGAGCACGCGGTGCTTCGCGCCGTCATACACGATCACCTCGTTGCGCGGCAGGCCCTTGGTGTCGCGGCTCTTCCAGAGCAGCGGCCGCCCGTCGGCAGTCGCCTTGCCGGTGATGACCGCCGTGGTGCAGGCCCGCAAGGGCGTAGCCATCCAGGCTCCCAAGAGCGCACAGAACAGTCCGCAGATAAGGGCTCGACGCGCAGCCGCACGATGGCCCGGCTGAACCACTTGCTGAACCACAATCCTGCCCGGCATCGTCAGTCCTCCATCAAAGGGCGGCGCCGGGCTCTCGGGAATCACACCTCGACAGCCCGTTTCCGAGAAGCCAACTGCATGGATGCCCTGCGGCGGCGAAGCCCGGCGACTGTCACCACCATCCCCACGCCCCCGAGGAGGCCGACGACGGCTGGCTCGGGAACAACCACCAGGTTGCCCGTGGAGTTGGTGAACGTCATGGTCTGCGCCCCAAACACGCCGGTCCACACTCCTGATGACTCGGCAAGGCTGCCCGTATACGAGCCAGAAACGGTGATCGACGAGAACGACCCCGACTGCGATGAGAATCCCTTGAACAGTTCGACTGTGGTGTTGTCGGCGAGGGTTCCCGAGAACTGCAGCAGCAAACTTCCGCCGTAGCCGAGGGGTCCGCTGATGTCGACGCCGTCATACTGGGTGCCGCGGGTCACTCCCGCCACCTCCATCAGCGACTGGCCGGCGAGCGACAGGCCACCGCTGCCGAACGTGAACACGCCGGTGGCGCCGCCCTGAGTTCCGGGTGAAAACGT
>CAJBSQ010000515.1 GCA_903958265.1 uncultured Planctomycetaceae bacterium | reverse complement strand
AGTGGACCGGCGACGAGACGATCACCCCCGCCAACGACGCCGACGCCTTCGCCTTCCAGCGGCGGCGGCTCGGCCTGGGCGATGCCACGCTCGCCCGGCGGCTGGGCAGTCCCTTCGACTATCCGCGGCAGGCAAAACTGGTGCTCATCGACCGGCTGCCCGACCCGGCGACCCGCGATCCCTACGACGCCGGCGTCGTGCGGATGGTGCGGCGGTACGTCGCCCGCACCGAGGGCCGGACGATGGTGCTGTTCACGAGCCACGCGGCCCTCGCCAAGGCGTCGGCCGAACTCGCCGGCTGGTGCGTGCGGCGGAACTACCGGCTCGTCAGCCAGGCCGACGGCCTGCCGCGGTCGCGGATGCTGGAGATGTTCCGCGAGGGGCCGGGCAGCGTGCTGCTGGGCACCGACGGCTTCTGGCAGGGGATCGACCTGCCGGGCGATTGCCTGGTGACGGTGATCATCACGAAGCTGCCGTTCGCCGTGCCCGACCGGCCGCTGGTGGCCGCGCGGATCGAGGCCATCAAGCAGGCAGGGGGCAACGCCTTCGCCGAGTACCAGCTGCCCGAGGCGGTGCTCAAGCTCAAGCAGGGCTTCGGCCGGCTGATCCGCACGCACACGGACCGAGGATCCGTGGTGATTCTGGACCCGCGGATGCTCACCAAGCCCTACGGGAAGGTGTTCCTCGACAGCCTGCCGCCGGCGGCGGTCGAGATCGAGCCGTTTGCCGACGAGGAGTAGCGTAGACCCTCAGCCAAGCCGGCGGCGCCTTCGCAGGACGAGCCACGGAGCCATGCCCGCCACGACCACGAGGAAGGCCGTCGTCGCTGGTTCCGGCACGATCGTGACCGTCAGGCTGCCGATACCGAAGTAGGCCGACTTGCCGCCGCCAAGATCGTAGGCGTTTGTCGCGCCGACGTTTGCGAGATTCACGGCAGACACGGTCGCCGCCCCGTCGATCAGCGTGTAGGTGCCTTCCGGTGTCGATTGGCTGAGGCCGAGAAGATTCGCAATGCCGAAGCCGCCAAAGGTCACGCTCGAGCCACTGACGGTGAGCGTGGTAGCGGGGTTGAACACGAAGTTGCCGCCGCTGGCAAACGCCAGGCTTCCCCGCAGCAGACCGTCGCCACCGATCGCCGCCCCCGAGCCGGTGGTGGTGAGTGCCGTCGCCGTGCCCGAATAGAGCTCACCCATCACGAGCAGGGTGCCCGCCGAGACGGTCGTGGGCCCCCCGTAGGTGCTCGTGCCGGCAAGCGTCAGGTCTCCTGTTCCGAGTTTGACGACGCTGCCGGGCAGGTTGCCCGGCCTCTCGGCGATGCCCGCAAGCACCATCAGCGAGTTGCCGGCCGTGTCGATGTTGGCAGTGCCGGCACCAGTGTTGGCGGTGCTCCCGATCGTGAGGGGATTCGACACCGTCACGCTCGACCCGCCGATGATGAGAAAACTGTTCGATCCGGTGCCGAAGTTGACGTTGCCTGCGCCGAGGTTGCCGCCGTTGTTGATGACCACGCGGCCGGTCCCGATCTCGACGCCCCCCTGGTTGGTGTTCGTCAGGGTCGTCTGCTGCTGGAGGTCGAGTGTCGCCGTGGCGTTCCCACTCACCTTGATCTGGCCGGCACCGGAGATGTTGCCCGTCGGCACCACGGTCCTGGAGGCGCCTGGGGCGAACGCCAGGGCGTTGGTGAGCGCCGTGCCGGTGACGAGCTCGTTGGCGATCGTCACGCTCGCATCGACGCCATCCCAGTAGATACGGGCATCGGGTCCGATCGAGGAGATGGCACCGGTGCCCAGGCCGGAGGCCTGCTGGATGAAGATGTCACTGTCGAGCCTCGTGCCGCCGCTGAAGCTGTTGCTGGCCGTGAGCACCAGGTCACCGGTCGTCAGGCCGGTCTTCACGAGAGCGACCACGCCGCCGCCATTGTCGGCGATCGTGCCGGCATAGGTCGACGTGCCGCTGCTGGAGAACACGGTGGTCAGCACGGCCGTGCCCGACGTGACCGCATTGGTGACGCTGCTACCGACGCCACCGCTCAGTTTTCCGACGGACGCGCTGCCTGTCAGGCCAAGGGTGCCGGCGCTGACGACGAGGTTGCCCGTGAAGATGGTCGTGCCGGCATTGAGCGTGCCGCCGCCCGCGGCCACCGTGATCGCATTTGCCATGCTCGTCGCGCTCGATAAGGTCACGAGCTGCCCGCCGTTCAGCGTCACTCCCGCCGTTCCGAGGGCAGTGGTGTGGCCGACGATCAGGCTACCGCCGCTCGCCAGCACCGTGCCCGAGATTGTGTTGGCCGCGTTGAGGGTGGCTGTGCCGCCCGTGATCGTGACGTTGCCGGTGATCGCCGTGGCCGCGTTGAGCTGCGCCTCGCCACCGGTTACCGAGACGCCTCCCCCGGACACCGTCAGCGGCCCATTGCTCACGAACGTACCCCCGCCCACGGCCACGCCCTGGGCGACCGAGACGGCGTTGCTTGTCGTGAACGTGCCGGCTGCCGATTTCGTGAGCGTTCCTCCGACCGAGATGGCACTGCCCGAGAGCGTCACCGCACCGGCCGCGTTGCCCGCCGAGACGTTGCCGGCGCTGATCGCGGCGGCAGTACCGGAATCGACCGCCACGGTGGCGGCCGAGTCAAAGGCGACGTTGTCGCCGATGATGAACTCGATATTGGGTCCGCTGCCGTTCTGCTGCCAGTCGGCGGAGGTGGTGTTCCAGGTGCCGCTCGGGCCGCCGTTCCAGGTCAGATCAAAGGGACCGCCCGCCGCCTGCACCTGCAGGGCGTTCGTGGTGCTCGTGAACGTGTAGGTCGTTCGGCCGACGGTGCCCGAACCCCCCAGGGCGATCGTCTGATTGCCGACCGCGGCACCCGTGAGCGAGATGACGCCTGAGTTCGCGAGACTTGTGCCCGCCACCAGCGTGGTGGTGCCGATCGGGAAGGCGCCCGACAGCGACAGCACGTTGCTGGCGCCGGAGACGGCGACGGCTCCGGTGGAGAGGATCCCGCTCCCCGCGGCCATGGCGACGACGGTGTTGCCGCCCATGGTGAACTCCCCGATCCCGAGCGTGCCGACGCTCGTGCTCGTGAACGAGGCGCTGGTGCCGCTGACCCCCGCCAAGCCAAGGACGCCACTTCCCAGCGACCCCGCCGTGAGGTTCCCGCCGGCGCCAATCGAGATCGCGCCGGAGTTGGCCACGTTCTTTGACAAAGGTGCGAGGAGGCGGAGCGTCGCCCCACCGTTGACCGTGAGCGTGCCCGTGCCGGAACTGTTGAGGTTCGTCAGGGTCGTGGTGCCGGCGGCCACGATGAGGTTATTGAATGTGTTCGATCCGCCGAGTGTAAGCGAGCCCACACCATCCTTGGTGACACTGAAACTGCCGAACACAGGAATGTTTACGGCGAGATCATAGGCCGAGCTGTTGTTCTGCCAGGTCTGGTTGGCGGTGAGTTCAATCCTCAGCGTGTTTGCACCGCTCACGCTCGTGTTGGCCAGAAATGTGGTGGTGCCCACGACATTCGAGTTCACGACGATGCCGTAGCCGTTCTGGAAACTGCTGGTGCCGGTGAGAACGATCTTGGGGCTCGGGTTCGACCCTGAGTTTTGCAGGGTGTATGGATTCGTGCCGGAGGCGTTGAAGAACATCGTTCCAACCGTAGGGTTACCTGCGGATGGATTCGAACTGTTTCCAACCGTCACGGTCCCGCCACTGGTGCTGTTGCCGGGAGCGGTGCCGAACCCGAACTGAATCGAGCTCGTGCCACCAATGCTCGCACCAGGCCAGTTGATCGCCGCGACCGTCCCCGACGCGGACGTCGAGATCCTCGCCGAGCTGGTCTGGAACGGCCCGGTGCCGTCGCCGTTTAACGTTGTGCCATTCGTGTCGAAGTAGTAGTCGGTAGCCGCTGCATCGCGGGCGACTGCCGTGATCGCTCCAAAGAGGAGGATCCCATACGCCGCCGGGAGGAACGCACGACCATACGAGGAGGCACCGATCGGTCGCCGCGTGTAGGAAATCGATGTGTGTGAAAGCACTTTTTGCGGACGGTGGAACGGCATGATCACGGAGCGCATCTGAGATTCCTTAGTTCGTGCGTGTCTTCACGTCGATGTCGAAGACGTTCTTCTTGCCGGGTATCACCTTGAACTCGAGCGTCGTTTTTACGTTGTATTCCGCGGGGATCGCGATGGGGTTCGGCGACTCACTGTCGGACAGCACCTGCACGCGATACTCCCCCGAGGCAGCTCCACTCTTGTCACCCGGCCCCTGCCGTCCTAGGCGATAGGTGCCATCTTTCCCGGTCTGAGCAAAGGCCCTCGGCCTGTTCTTCGCAACCGGCTGAAACACCAGTTGGACACCTTCGGCAGGCTTTCCGTCAACGAGCACAGTCCCCGAGACCTCGGTGATTCGCAGCCACCAGTCACAGCCGGCCGTCATGGCCAAGCCGAGGGCGACTGCTCCGAAGAGTCGCAGGAGCCTGAGTGACACGACGGCAGTCATTGAGCCCCCATGTCGAGGCTATCGCTGCGGTGGGCACCGGCACACACCAAAACGGCTTCAATCGAGTCCATCAGAAACAGCACCGAGCCGTCGACGCGAACAAAGGGAACACCGCCCGGATGCCAGCTGTTGAAAAACTTGCCGTTGTGGCCGGAGTTGCCAAACGAGTTGAGATACACGTTGCCGCCGGATGGGGCCGGATACCCGGGTCCGGCGGTACGTCCCAGGCAGCGTCCGGCACCATCGATGCTCGTGCCCCCCACCGGCCGGCCGTTGCCGGCCCACACGGCGGCAAAGCTGCCGTTGCCCGCCTGCGCGGCAGCCTGACTGACCGCACCGCACCGCTCGCCGGCGAGCAGTGTCTTGCTCGTGCCGTCGGATATCTCCGCCATTTTTTTACCGAGGATGCCCTCGCCGATGGAGGAGGTCGACATCCCGAACAAGACGCCGTTCGAATCGTTCGCATTGACCGGCCCGTTGGATTGTGTGCCCGCCGAGTTCTTGGCGCCGTCGCCGGCACTCCCGACATAGTTGGACGTGCCCAGAAGGAAACCCGCCGACACGGGGGCCGCGGTGCCGAAGTCAGCAAGATCGTTGAGCGACCCGCCGATGTCGGAGGGGCAGCGGTACATGGAGACAGACGCCTGCAACCCAGCCTTCGCGGTGGCATACGAGGCATTCGTCAGCACGTCATGCAGTTCGAGTTCTTTGACCCGCAGGGAGTCGAAGAGCTGCGTGTTCTCCGTGTAGGGAAGAATGAACGCACCCCATCCCCACTGGGCCCTGCCTGATTTTCCGCTGGCGGCCTGGACGGTGAATCCGGCAGGCAACCGCTTGCGGGCGCTTTCGTGCGAAAGCACCCCGAGGCCGATCTGCTTGAGGTTGTTGGCACAGGCCATCCGCCGGGCGGCTTCCCGGGCCGTCTGCACGGCGGGCAGGAGCAGGCCGATCAGCGTGGCGATGATCGCGATCACGACCAGAAGTTCAACCAGCGTAAAACCGCGGGAACCCTCAGCCTGCCACCCTGGCTCGTCGAGCCTCTTCCCGGCGACGATCACGTGT
>CAJBSQ010000514.1 GCA_903958265.1 uncultured Planctomycetaceae bacterium | reverse complement strand
GGCCAAGAGCACGAAGACTGCCTCGGGTGAGGCGTACGCCACCGCCTGAGCGGTGGGAACCCTCTGCTGAAGAATAGTGATTCCATGCACGCGGCCTCGGTAATCTTGCTCTCCTGGGCGATGATCGGGGCCGCGTGTTTTTTTTCTCAGGCCATGGCTGGCTTCACTGCCGGCATTTTGGCGGTGCTCGTGGCGATGGTCGGCCTGCCGCACGGCGCGGCCGACCATCGCTTCGCCCGCTCGCGGCTTGAACCGGTGCTGGGGATGGCTTGGATGCCCGTGTTTTTGGCCGGGTATTTAGCGGTTGCCGTGGTGGTCGTGTGCGGCTGGTTTGTGGCACCGGCCGTCACGATTACGGGATTCTTCCTGGCCTCGGCGTGGCACTTCGGCCAAGAAGAACCACGATTCCTGATCGGCCCGCGAATGCTGCGGCCGGTGTTTCGCTTCGCCCGCGGAGGGCTCGTGATCTGGACGCCGCTGGTGTTTCACGCCAGGGAAGTCGCCGCGATCCTCAGCGTTTCAACGCCGGGGGGCTTCGGGCCCGCCATCGACTCGGCCATGAGCCTGCTCACGGGCTGTTCTTGGATCATGCTGGCGATCGCGGCGACCGCCTGGGGACTTCAGGGTCTGGCGGCCAGCGGACGCACCGGGCGGATGCGGCGGGTCTTGCTCGCCGACAACGCGCTGGTTGCGTCGTTGGTGACGCTGTTCGCCGTCGCGAGTCCGCTGGTGAGCTTCCCGGTCTATTTCTGTGCCTGGCACTCGGCCCGGGGCTTGAAGCGACTTCGCATCGAACTCGGCGAGAGCTGGCCCGAGTTGGCCAGAAGCCTCGCGCCCTTGACCGCGGGGGCAATCGCCCTGGTCGGACTGGCGGCGTGGCTCGTGCTCGGCGGGGCAGGCTGGAACGGCATGCTCATCCGGGCGACCTTCATCGGCTTGAGCGCGGTGGCCATGCCGCATCTGCTCCTGCATGGGGTCGCCCCGCTGTTCAAGGCGTCGGCCCGGCGGCGGACGACGCAGCCGCTGCCGTGCGGGAGCCCAGCATGAAACCGGCCCCCACGACTTCAGCCCCTGCGTTCGACTATGTCATCGTGGGAGGCGGCCTTCAGGGCTGCCTTCTGGCCCACGCGCTGGCCTGGCACCGGCCGGAGGCGGCCGTCTTGATGCTCGAACAGGCTGCTGAACTGTGCGGCAATCACACCTGGTCGTTTCACGAGACAGACGTCGCCCCGCAGGCGCGGGGTTGGTTCGATCCGCTGGTCGCCCATCGCTGGCCTGGCTATCGCGTCAGGTTTCCAGCGCTGTCGCGGCGGGTCCGAATCCCCTATGCGACGATCACGTCCGACCGCCTCCGCGAGGCCACCCTGTCGTTGGCCGGCGAGCGGGCTGGCTCAGCTCGCGCCGGCCGGTTGGTGATTCGCACCGGTGAGTCGTGCGAGATCCTGTCTCCAACCACCGTGAGGCTCGGCGAGACTGCCGAGATTTCTTGCCTGGCGGTCATCGACTGCCGCGGGCGGGCGGCGGCGGCAGGGCTGCCGGGCGGAGCGGGCTACCAAACCTTTATCGGTCATGAGTATGCGACCGCCCGACGCTGGCCGGCATCCGAACCCACCGTGATGGATGTGCGGGCAGACCAGGCCGCCGGCTTCGAGTTTCTCTACGAACTCCCGCTGGGTCCTGATCGCGTGTTGCTCGAATACACCCGATTCCACGATGAGCCGGACTGCGACCCATCGCGAGCGGCCGCGCTGATTTCGACGCGGCTGGCCGAGGTCGGCGCCGGATCGGCGGCACTGATCCGAACCGAGCAGGGATGCCTCCCGATGCCCTATGCAGCCGAACCCAGGCGCGAGGGGCCATCGCTGGCCGGCGGCTATGCCGGCGGCTGGTACCACGCCGCCACGGGATACTCGATGCCGCTGGCCGTTCGCTTCGCGGAACTCGTTGCCCGGGCCCGCCCAGACCAGGTCGCTGTGGAGGTCGCCGCGGCGGCCGCGGAGGACCGGCTGCGGCGTGGGTTTTCCCGCTTTCTCAACCGGCTGTTGTTTTGCCTGGTGAGGCCCGAAAACCGCTGGAAGATCTTCCAGCGGTTCTACCGCGTGCTGCCGGAAGCGCGAATCTCCCGTTTTTATGCCCACCGCTTCACATTCACCGATGCGGCTCGGATCATCATTGGCCGGCCGCCCGCCGGCCTCGCGCCGATTCGGTTCGCCAGGTCGTTCATCTCACTCCCGGGGCCGGTGCCGACATGACAGCAACTCCCCTCGGTTTTGCCAACGCGACGCACCAGACAGCCCGCACGCGGCACGGCTGGTCCAAGGCCCTCCAGCTCACCCCCGACCTGTATCCCGGGGTGGGCGGCAAGCGGCTGCGGGCCACGCTGCTCGAGCAGGCCTATGCGTTCGCCGGCGGCCGAGACACAGCTCCCGTGCTGATGGTCGACGCGGTCGAGATGCTGCACGCCGGTTCGCTTGTGATCGACGACTTCGAAGACGACTCGCTCACCCGCCGCGGACAACCGGCACTCCACCGGGTGATCGGGCCGTCTCGGGCCGTCAACGCCGGCAACTGGATGTATTTCAGAGCGCTCGAACTGGCGGCAGCCGCCTTGGAGGATTCCGCCCGGTCGGCGGCGCTCGTGGGCAGGTTCATCACGGTGGCACGGCAGTGTCACGAGGGTCAGGCGATCGACCTGGCCACGCGGATCGACGAGGTCACGCCATGGCAGGCCCAGGTCACGGCGCTGGCCATCTCGCGTTGGAAGACCGGCCGCCTCGCGTCTCTGGCGGCGTGGTGCGGAGCCCACGCCGCCGCGGGAGACCCGCAGACGCTGCAAGCCGTTGCCGCCTTCGGCTGCCGGGTGGGCATCTGCCTGCAGATGAAAAACGACCTCGACGAACTCCGCGAACTGCTCGACGGTTCGGATCGCTGCGACGACCTCCGCAACCGCCGCGTCACCTGGCCATGGGCCTGGGCCGCGAGCGAACTGTCGGCGGAGCAGTTCGCAGCCTGGCAACGTCGCCTCCGGCGGTCGGTAGGACAGCCGGCCGCGCTCCGCCCGCTCGCCCAGGATCTGCTCGCCGCGACCCACCGCCGGGCGGCGGCGGCGATCAACACCCGACTCGACCGGGCGATCGACAGGCTCACCGCCGCCCGCGAAGCCGGTCCGCTGGCCGCGGTCTGCGACGCCCTGCGGATCGCCATCGAGCCGACGAAGGCGGAGGCTCTTTCGTGAGCCTTGCGACCGTCGCAGGGCGGCGTCTGCCTCGGTCAGTCACAGGCTCGCAGCGGCGGGCGGCCGTCATCGGCAGCGGCTTTGGCGGCCTTGCCGCAGCCATCCGCCTGCAGTCGATGGGCTTCGAGACGGTCTGCTACGAGGCCCTCGACCAGCCGGGTGGCCGGGCCGCCGTCTACGAGGATGGCGGCTACATCTTCGATGCCGGGCCGACCGTGATCACGGCTCCACACTGCCTGGAGGAACTCTTCGAGCTTTCCGGCAGGCGGATGGCCGACTACGTCCGCCTGTTGCCGGTGACACCGCTCTACCGGCTCCAGTGGAACGACGGCGTGACCTTCGATTACGTCGCCGACGAGGCGGGGTTGATCGAACAGGTCCGGCGTGTGAACCCCGCCGACGTGGAAGGCTACCGTCGCTTCGCCGACTATTCCCGGCAGGTGTTCGCCAAGGGATACGAGGAACTCGGCGCCGTCCCCTTCCTCCACTTCACCGACATGATCCGAGCTGCTCCGCAGCTGGCCCGCCTGCGGGCCGACCGAAGCGTTTACGCGACCGTTTCACGCTTTGTCAAAGACGAGCACCTCCGGGAGGCGTTCAGCTTTCACCCACTGCTCGTCG
>CAJBSQ010000513.1 GCA_903958265.1 uncultured Planctomycetaceae bacterium | reverse complement strand
CGCGTAGCCGTCTGGGGCGGTCAGGGCGTTGATCGCGTTCATCACCGTCGCGCTGCCCATGAAGTTGTACACGTTGATCGTGAAGAAGTCGGTGGCGGCGTTGTTGCCAATGATCGTGAGTTCCTCGGCGCCATTGGGATTGGTCCAGGGAATGAAGTCCGGGCTGCCGGAGTCACCAGACTGGAGGGTACCGCTGGCGACGGTGGAGGTGATCGACGACGTGCCTCCGGAGACTGTCCAGCCATTGAGCTTGACGGTGGCGGGGCCGATCCGCGGGCTCTGGGTGCCATCCGGACCACGGCCATAGACCAGCAGCGGCTGGCCGACATAGGTGGTGCTGGTGGTGGACGATGTGTTGACATCGAGCACGCCGTACCGCGGCAGCCCGTAGGCCGCGGGGAGCGATGCGGTCAGTTTGCCAATCGACAGGTCACCGACCGTCTGCCCGTTCTGCACGAAGCCGTAGCCGGTGTCGGTCACCGAAGCCTGCGTGCCCGTCACGAGCTGGCCGCTTGCCGAGAGCAGGGTGATGGTGGGCGCGCCGCCGTAATGCCGGGCAACGACATAGTGCTTCGGGGTGATGAACCCGAAGCCCTTGGTCGGGTCGCCGCCCGCCCAGCCCACGCCCAGCCACGAATAGGGCAGGCCCACGAACGACGCAGCGGTATTGGTCACCGGTGCCGAGGGGAAGCCGCTCGAAAACCGGTTGTTGGCGGCGGGCGTGTAGCCGACCACGTCGTACGCGGCAGCCGGAGCGGTTGCCACCAGAGCCGCCGCACACCAGGCCCACGCCACGCACGAAAGCGAGCAGCCAACGCCCCCGGGCCGACGGGCCGGAGCATCCCGCGACGGGTGCTGTGCGTTTTCGAGCGGCATGTCCGCAAACCCCTTCCAGCGCCGGCCGGGCGATCCTCCGCCGACGTGTAAGTTTACGCTCGCCGCCGGCAAAAAGATCGTTTTCGAGGCCCAGCTACTCACCCGCGGCAGATTCGCGGAGGGCCCGGGGTTCCGGAGCGGTCCGCAGTTTCCACTGGCGATAGGGGAGTTCGTCGGCTTCGTCCTCGATCGCCCGGCCCATGAGGAGCCGGTCCATGGCCTTGATCTCGATCCTGCCCGGCCCGAGTGCCGGGCTCGTCCCCCGGATCGCCTCGTCGGCCACGCCCTCCGCGAGCAGGGTCACGCGTCGGCCGGCGGCGACACCCTGGACGAGCAGTCCGGCACGGGCCTGCGACACCGGTTCGGCGGCACGCTCGTCGGCCGCGGCTGGATCGGCAGCGGTGTCTTCCGGATGGAGCCAGATCACGCGGGCCACCGTCGAACGCGGGAGTTTCTTCAGCTCGCCCCGCACGTCGATCACGAGCGTCTGGTCGTCGAGCGATTCAAGCCGGCCGCGGAGATAGTCGCCGTCTCGCAGCCGGATCATGTGCGTGGGCGGGGCCCCCCGCTGCGACCTCGGCAGCATCAGGAGCCGGTCGAGTCGGGGCTTCTCGATGCCCCGGCTGGGCACTGCCGGATCGAGCTCCACCGCCTGGAGCAGCCCGCCGCCCACCGCCACCGGCTCGGCCCCGCTCCCATCGGCGATCGGCGTCCGCAACCGGATGCCTTTGGAATCGATCCCCACGACCGCACAGGGCACGACGTCGCCGCTTCGGAGAATCGCCAGCGAGGGATAGCTGGCGGCGTCTTCGGGGCGGATCGCCGGGGGCGCGGCGAGCCGGGCATGCGTGGCGAGCGCCTGTTCGAGGATGTCGCGGCCGGCCACATAGATCAGCCCCCGTCGCAGGTCGATGTCTCGTGGGTCACCTCCAGCAGCCGCCACCCGCAGCACCACGGGGGAACCGACACGGCCGCGCATCAGGTTCATGACGGTGGTCACGTCGTGGCCCTTGGTGGCCACGAAGCCCCCTTCGGGCCGGGGCCGGATCGCCAGCAGCCGGTCGCCCGGCTGCAGCCGTCCATCTTGGGCGGCGGCGCCGTCCTCGCTGAGCATCGTGACCACGAAGAATCCCCCGGCGTCTTGATTCACCATGCCCCCGATGCCACCGATCTCGACCTGCCCGTCGTCGGTCGGCTCGCGGCCGGGCCGCGGCACATATTCGATCGTGGCGTCGACCACCCCCTGGGCATCGCCGGCGAGCGGGCTGGCGGCGACCGCCCCCTGCGGCTGCCAGGCGATCCCGGCCTCCCATTCGCGGCCATCCACCACGCAGCCCTTCATACGGACACCGTCCGCGAGCAGCGTGCCCACACGGCCCGGCAGTTCGCGGGCTGCGGGACGGCTGCCGAGCGACGTCAGCGACATCAGGTCGCTTCGCGACAGGGCGAGCACGTCGTCGATGCCGGGCACCCGCAGCCGGAGCGTGTCGTCGTCGATCGAGACCAGCCGGCCCGCGACGGTGCATCCGGTGGAGAGCACGGCCCGCACGGTGGCCGCGGTACCGGCCGGGCCGGCGTCATCGCCGGCCGCATCGTCTCCCTCCCGCCGGGGCAGGAGAATCTCCTCGACATCGTCGAGCTTCAGCCGCGTCGGGCCGGCCGACGATGCGAGCACCAGTTCGCCATCTGCCTTGTCGAACGACGCGATGTCGGCCGCGACCGCACGGCCGTCCTTGGCGACCACACTGGCCGTCGTTCGCTCGTCGAGCACGGGCTCGGCAGCCGTCCAGGGCCCGACCCGCAGACTCTCGAGGCACACATCGCCGCTGCCCAGCGAGATCCGAAACCGCCCCGACGCCGGCCGCGTCGCAGGGGGCAGCACGACCTGGGCCACCACCCCTGCCCCGCCCCGCTCCGCCGTGACCGCGGCGAGCAGGCCCGTCTCCTGGTCGACGAAGATCACCAGCCGCATTCGCTTCGCGGAGGCATCGCCGGCGGCGAGCGGGGCCAGCGCCGCGCGGTCGGCCTCGCGACGCACCACCGCGGCCTCGCTCGTGCCGTCCTCGAACCGCAGCAGTTCCACCCAGAAGGGATCGTCGCCCGTCTCCGCGGCGGCCACCGCGATCCGGAGTTCGGGACGCCTCCGCCAGGAGAGCACGATCTCGTAGGCAGCGCGGGAGGCTCCGCCGACATCGCACCACGCGGTGCCCGGACGATTGGCGGTGATCCGTCCGGCCTCGGCCCGCCACGCCCCATCGGGCGCGACCCGCCAGCCGGCGAGTCCGCCGGGCCCCACGTAGCTGCCGGCAACCGTGCTACCCAGCCGCGAGATTCCCTCCACGACCGACCGCTGGAGCCGCACCGGTGCGGTGCTCCCGCGGGGGAGCGTGGTGATGTGGTCGGCGTCGAT
>CAJBSQ010000512.1 GCA_903958265.1 uncultured Planctomycetaceae bacterium | reverse complement strand
GTCCCGGGACGCTCGCCGGCAGCCGAGCCGTCGCCAGGGACATCGCCAGGGTCATCGCCCTCGTGGCGACCGCGATCCTCCATGCCACCGCCAGCGGGGAGGCCGCGGAGAAAATGTCCGCCGCCCACGCCTCGATCCGCGCCGCGGAAGCCGGGCGGCACGTGGGCGTGCTCGCCGACGACTCGTTCGAAGGACGGGAGGGGGGCAGCCGGGGAGGCCGGGCGGCCGCCACCTACATCGTCGAGCAGCTCACGAAACTCGGCCTCCAGCCCGCTGGCGATTCCGGCAGTTACTACCAGCCCTTCGGCGGGATGCGGAACATCCTGGCCCTCGTTGAGGGCAGTGATCCAGCACTCGCTCAGGAGGTTGTGGTCGTCGGCGCCCACTACGATCACGTCGGCTACGGCAACGCCGACAATAGCTTCGGCCCTTTCGGCCATGTCCACAACGGGGCCGACGACAACGCCTCCGGCGTGGCGGGCCTGCTCGAGGTGGCCGAGGCGATCCAGCAGCTACCCCAGCGGCCCCGGCGGTCGATCCTGATCGCCTTCTGGGATGGCGAAGAGAAGGGACTGCTCGGGTCCTACCACTTCCTCCGGGTGGCCCCGGAGGGTCTGGCCGGCCGGCGGGTCGCTCTTTCCGTCAACCTCGACATGATCGGCAGGCTCCGGGGCGGACGGCTCGAGGTCTACGGCACGCGGACGGCCCATGGCCTTCGCGAGACGGTCGTGCAGGCCAACAGCCGCCCGTCGCATGCCGCCGGCCTCGACCTCGCCTTTGTCTGGGACATCGAGGACGATTCCGACCACTACCCCTTCATCACCGCCCGCGTGCCGACCGTGATGTTCCACACCGGACTCCACGACAACTACCACCGGCCGAGCGACGACGTGCAACTCATCAACCTGGAAGGCATTGAACCCGTCGCCCGATTGACGCTTGGATTCGTGACCGCCGTCGCCAACGACGCAGCACCCATCCCGGCATTTCGAGATCGGGCCTGGGGCGAATCGAACGCCACCCGCAACCGGGTCGAAGCCGCTGCGCCCGACACCGACGGGAGCCCGCGGGGCCGCTGGGGCCTGGGCACTCGCCAGGATCCGGGCGAACCCGCCTCGCCGGTCGTCGTTCGAGTGTGGCGCGATTCACCCGCAGCCGCCGCGGGAGCCCTGGCCGGGGACCGCGTCATGACCGTCGACGGCACGAGAATCTCGTCGCAGGACGACATGATCGGGCGGCTCCGCAGAGCCACGGTCATGACCGCCATCGACGTGGAGCGCCGAGGCCGCATCGTCAGTCTGGAACTCCGCGAACGTGCGGAGTAAGCGGCGTCGCTGCCGCGACACGAGCGAGAGCCCAGCGGCGGTTCTCATATCGATGTCCCGCCGTGACCTGCTCTGAGGCCACGTGCGGCGGAACGATCAGCGAGACGATCGATCAGTCGTCATCGTCTTCCTCGTCTTCGTCCTCATCGTCATCCTCTTCATCGTCATCTTCCCAGTCGTCATCCTCGTCTTCCCAGTCTTCGTCTTCCTCGTCCTCCTCGTCCTCGTCATCTTCCTCGTCCTCTTCCTCGTCGTCCTCTTCCTCTTCTTCGTCGTCCTCTTCGTCGTCGTCCTCGACCTCCTCCCACTCCTCGTCCTCTTCTTCGTCCTCATCCTCGTCGTCTTCGTCTTCGTCTTCGTCTTCGTCGTCGTCGTCATCCTCCTCGTCATCGAAGTCGTCATCCTCATCGGCAGCGGAGATGACGTCGGTGGGAAGGCTCCACTCAGTTCCCCGGATGATGGATGAGTTCACGGGAGCCAAAACGGCGGTCGGCTCACCCGCGATGCCGCAGATCTCGAACAGATCCTCTGCGGCAAGCAACTCCGGAAGTTCGTTCCACGAGAACACTTCGGCGTCACGAACGTCCCGGTGCTCACGGCCACTTGCAGCGATCGTCACGGCGAAAACCTCCTGAAACTGGTCGACCAGGACACGACAAAACATTTCTCTACCTGATCGCTTCAGCATCGTCCAATCAGCCGTGAGAAAAAAGTCACAGCTGAGTTGGATTGTCGTCGGCCGATCACGAGAGGCAGACAGTGTGTCGCCCGTCGGCGAGGTGTGCAAGTCACCCCGCAGCCGCTTCAGGACTGGGCCGCGGCTCCCCCATCCGCCGCGGCCTCCTCGGCACGAAAAAGGGGCTCCACAGCGGGGAGATCCTCGATCCTGGCCAGACCAAACGCGGCCAGAAATCGCCGCGTGGTCACGTACACGTTCGGCCGGCCCAGGTCTTCGGCCCGGCCGCCAACGGCGACAAAATCGCGTTCCAGGAGCTGTCGGAGCATTTCCTCGCTACCAACGCCCCGGATGGCCTCGATCTCTGCCCGGGTGACGGGCTGGCGGTACGCCACGATCGCGAGCGTCTCCAGGGCGGCAGCCGACAGCCGGCTCGCGGAGGGCTGGTCGAGCAGCCGACGGACCCAGGGCCCGAAAGGCCCCCGGCTGAGCAGCTGGTAGCCCCCGGCGATCTGCTCGACGCGAAAAGCGGAGCCAGCCGAGTCTTGAAGCTGCCGCAGTTCCCGGACGAGCGACCGAGCCCGCGTCCCGTCGGGCAGCCGCGCCAGTTTCGCCAGACGGCGGATCGATAGCGGCTCGCGGGCCAGAAAGAGCGCCGCCTCCAGGCGTGCCAGTTCCTCCGACCGCACGTGGTGACCGGCCAGAGCGGCGGGTTCGGCCGCGACGGGCGGTCGCTCGAAAAGCCATGGTCGCCGCGATGAACGCCGTGGCCGCGTCATCGGGCAAGCCGCCCCTCCGCCGAGGACTCCTCCCTCCACCGAGCCTCCACCAACCCTCACCAGGCAGGCCGCCAGCGTCCGCGATGAGCGAGGGAGCGAAGCCATAAAACCGATCTCGAGCCGGCGTTCTCTCGCCAGAGTTGATCACAACCGCTGCCCGGCCACACCTGCCCCCGTGACCGGCGGCGGAGTCATCGCGGCACGACTGCGATCGGCAAGCCGCCGCTTCCATCCGTTGACCTCATCGCACAAGGCCTGCGTGGCCGCCGCGGGATTGGCTCCGCTGGCATGAAACACGCGGAGCAGTTGCCCCGAGTCGTCGATCGCGACGCTGCACGAGGCGACGTGCATGCCCGCCGTGCCGTTGAGCGGGCGGCACTCGAGCCCAACGGCGCCCAGCCTCCCGAGCAGTTCCTCAGCCCGCGGCTCGGCAGCCACCGTGGCGCCGACGGCCGGAGGCCCCCGATCCGCGACGGGTACCGCCCCACCCGATGGCCCGCTGCCGGCGGGCAGCGGTTCGCCCGCCGCAACCGTCTCGATGGCCTTCCCAGGGCCCGCTCCACCAGCCCACGACCGCACCACAACCGCGACCCGCTCCCGCATCATTGCCCGCAGGTCGGCCGGAATCCGGTGAGAAAACATGGCCACCGCCGGAACGACGAGCATGCAGGCGCAGAGCAGTGCGGATCGAAACTTCATACGCGAGTGAACGCCGGGGGAGCGAGAGGCTAACGACCGCCTGATCCCGGAACAACGGCGAATCCAGCGACCTCTCCGGAAGATGCGCAGCCTGCGGGCTTCACGCTTCTCCACGCCTGGGGCGTCAGTTCGCGGCTGGATCGCCGGAGACGATGACTCGCCGCGGCTCGGGGCCGTCGGCGGGCGTCTGCGGATCGAAATACGCGACGCCTGGCACATACGTCACCGGCGTCGCCTGCCGGGCGGTCGTCACGAGATCCCTGATCAGCTTCGCGGCGAGCATCTTCTCGAGTTTCGGCCGCACCACGTCCAGGCCGACGCGGCCAGACTCCACGTCGGTCACCTTCGCGAGGTGCACGCCGTAGGGCGTGACGAACGGCTTCGAGACCTCCCCCTTGGCCAGCGCGAACACAGGCCGGGAGAACACGTCGACCAGCGGACCTTCGCGTTCGATCCAGCCGATGTCACCGCCACGATGCCGGCTCGGGGCTGAGGACTGCCCGCGGGCCGCGTCCTCGAACGTGGTGCGGCCCTGAAGGATATCCCGCCGAACCCCCTCGGCCTGCTGCATCCGCCGCGCGATTGCATCGGGATCGATGATGTCGGGGCGGAGGAGGATGTGGCTGACCCGCAGCCGGGTGCCGTCGAAGTCGCGACGCTTGGCCTTGAAATACTCGTCGATCGCCTCGGGGGTCATCCGCAAACGCACGAACTTGTCGAGCGCGATTTCGAGCCTCACCTGCTCGCTGATGCTCCGCTCGTCTCGTCCCGATTCCGCGAGAAATGCCTGCATCGACGTGCCTCGGGCGGCGAGCTGGCCACCGAGCTTCTGCACCGCCGCCTGCACCTCCGCGTCGGCCACCTCGACGAGTTGGCGGGACAGTTCCCTCCGCAGCAAGGCTTCGTCGACGAGCTGCTCGAGCACCGACGCCTCGATCCTCATCCGCTGCTCCGGCGATGGCTTGGAGGCCGAATGGAGGCGACGGATCACCACGTCGATCGACGAGCGGGTGATCGTGACGTCGTCGATGATGGCCACCGGCACGGTGCCGTCGGTGGAGGCCGGTGCGTCGTCCGCCGCGGCACCTGCCCCCCACGCCATGCCGGCGATCATGCCGGCGATCATGCCGGCGACCGTTGCGGCCAGGGTTGCGGCGCGTCGTGCTCGAGTTGTCGCGGCCACGTGCAGTTTCTCCCTCCTTGTGAGGCGTGTATGGTACGCGACGGCCGGGGCCGCTAGAAGCCAGGGTCGCCGCCGCTGGTGAATCGGGACGGCGACGGCGAGAATGCCCTGCCCCCCGGCCTTTCACCCGACACCAGGCATGCGGCTCTCACGATGTCCCGAATCGCCATCAGCCTGTGCGGCGAAGGCCGCGGCCACGCGACCCGCGTGAGCACGCTCGTCGACCGTCTCGCACCAGACCACGAGATCCTCATCTGGACGTCGGCCGATGCCCTCGAGTTTCTCCGCAGCCGGTTCGCGACCGGATATCCGCGAGTGCGGATCGAGGAGATCCCGGGCGTGGTCTTCGCATACAGCGGCGGACGACTCGACGTGATGAAGTCGATCGCCGCGGGGCTCGACTACCAAGCCCGCCAACTCGGCCCGCTCGTAGACCGCATGCTCGTCGAACTGGAGGCCTTTCAGGCCGACGTCGCGATCGCCGACTTCGAGCCCGCGCTGCCCCGGGCGGCCGGCCGGATGGACATCCCGCTGATCAGCATCGACCACCAGCATTTCCTCCTCGCCTACGACCTCGACGCATTGCCGTGGTCGCTGCAGTGGAACGCCTGGTTCATGAGCCACGCGGTCTGGATGTATGTGCTGGAGGCGTCCGACACGGTCGTGTCGGCCTTCTTCCGGCCACCCCTCCGCCGCGGCTGGGAACACGTGGTGCAGGTGGGGCCACTGCTTCGGCGGGAGATCATCGAGGCCACGCCGCGCGAGGAGGGCTTCCTGCTGAGCTACCTGCGGCGGCACACACCGTTTTCGGCGGTGGAATCGCTGGCCGACTGCGGCATGCCGGTGCGGGTCTATGGCCTCGGCCATCACGAAGACGTGGGCCGCGTATCGTTCCACGCCGTCGACGACCGCTCGTTCGTAAACGATCTCGCCTCGTGCACGGCCCTCGTGTCGGCGGCCGGCAACCAGCTGATCGGCGAGGCCCTGCACCTCGGGAAACCGATGCTCCTGCTGCCCGAGCGGGCCCACTCGGAGCAGCTCATGAACAGCCACTTCCTGCGGTCGATGGGCTGCGGCGAGTTCTGCCTGCTCGAGGACGTCAGTCGCGACCGCGTGCGGACGTTCCTCGAGTCGTGCGGGTCGTATCGGGCGGCCCTCGACGCGGTGGCGGGCCGCCTGGACGGCACTGGCGAGGTGCTGCAGGTGATCCACCACCGGCTGGCCCACGCGACGATCGCCTGACGGCGTCAGCCGGTGGCCGCCACCGCGCGGACGAGGGCCGGCAGCATGGCCCGCATCGCCCGGCCACGGTGGCTGATCACGGCCTTGACCGCCGGCGCGAGTTCGCCAAACGTCCGCTGGTATTCAGGCACGATGAACAGCGGGTCGTAGCCGAAACCGCCCCGGCCAGACGGCACCTCGGCGATCAGGCCGCCGCACCGCCCCTCGGCCACGGCCACGATCCGTCCGTCGGGCGCGGCCAGCGCCGCGTGGCAGGCATAGTGGGCGGCTCGGTCGCGGCGAGTGCGGCCGGCGAGCCGCTCCAGCAGCAGCGCGTTGTTGCGTTCGTCGATCCCGCCGCGATCGCCGCCGGCGGTGGCTCCGGAGAACCGAGCCGA
Source organism: uncultured Planctomycetaceae bacterium (assembly GCA_903958265.1). GTDB lineage: Bacteria > Planctomycetota > Planctomycetia > Pirellulales > UBA1268 > QWPN01. The sequence continues at coordinate 85 of CAJBSQ010000512.1, read as the reverse complement.
ATGGATGCCAGGTGCCCCGCCAAGGGATGGCACGACGAGGCCGCTGTCTTCGGCGAGCACCCAGGAGTTCAGCGCGACGGCCTGC
>CAJBSQ010000511.1 GCA_903958265.1 uncultured Planctomycetaceae bacterium | reverse complement strand
CTCGAACACACCGGCGCTCCGGACGACCCCGCGGGCCGACATGTCGACCTCTTGCTGGAGGCCGGTGACGCCTGCCGCACCTGGCGACTGGCGGCACTCCCGGCTCCGGGCCGGCCACCCGTGCAGGCCGCGGAGATCAGCCGCCACCGCCTCGAATGGCTTGTCCATGAGGATGGCCCGGTCTCAGCCGGACGGGGACATGCCCGCCGGATCGATTCCGGGACCTACCGGGAGATCCCGAGCAGTGACCGCGGTGGCGATGGGGAAGTCGTGACCGTGGAACTCGCCGGGAGCCACCTGACAGGGATGCTCCGTATCACCGCGACTCATGCCGCCATGCAGACCACCGGTTTTGAGGGCGGTCCCGCGTCGGGATGACGGTCCGTTCGCCGCTGGGACCGTCACTCGCCACCACCGGTGACATCGGTACCATCAGCTCCGGCACAGACGGCTGATTCCTGCGTCCCGGGCCATCCGGTTCGAACGTAGAATGCGGTGGCGGGGCAGACGTGACCCGCCGCCCCTTTTCTCTTTCTGCTTTGAATCACCCTCCACCCTTGAGGTGCCTGCATGAAGCCCCGTGAAGTGCTCGCGATGTGCCGCGAGAAGGAAGTGAAGGCCGTCGACCTGCGGTTCACGGATTTCCTGGGTGCCTGGCAGCACTTCACGATCCCCGTCGCCAAACTCGAAGAAGACACCTTCGAAGACGGCCTGGGCTTCGACGGCTCGAGCATCCGCGGCTGGCAGGCGATCAACGAGAGCGACATGCTCCTCGTGCCGGTACCCACGACCGCGGTCGTCGACCCATTCGCGTCGATCCCCACGCTCGTGATGATCTGCATGGTGCAGGATCCGATCACGCGAGAGGACTACTCCCGCGATCCGCGAAACATCGCCCGGAAAGCCGTCAACTACCTGAAGAGCACCGGGATCGCCGACACCTGCTTCATCGGCCCCGAGGCCGAGTTCTTCGTGTTCGACGACGTCCGCTTCGACCAGAACGCTCACGAGGGCTACTTCCACCTCGATTCCTGCGAGGCCGAGTGGAACCGCGGCCGCGCCGAGGGCCCGAACCTCGGCTACAAGCTCCGGCACAAGGAGGGCTACTTCCCCTGCGCCCCCTCCGACCAGCTGATGGACGTCCGCAACGAGATGATGCAGACCATGATCCAGTGCGGGATCGATGTCGAGGCCCAGCACCACGAGGTGGCGACCGCCGGGCAGTGCGAGATCGACATGCGGTTCCAGGAACTCGTCCGCATGGCCGACCAGATGTGCCTCTACAAGTACATCGTGCGAAACGTCGCTCGGCGGCACGGCAAGACGGCAACCTTCATGCCCAAGCCGATCTTCGGCGACAACGGCTCCGGGATGCACACCCACATCTCGCTTTGGAAGGATGGCCACCCGCTGTTCGCCGGCACCGGCTACGCGGGCCTCTCCGAAATGGCGATCCACGCGATCGGCGGCATCCTTAGCCATGCCCCGGCACTGCTCGCGATCTCCAACCCCACCACCAACAGCTACAAGCGGCTCGTGCCGGGCTACGAAGCCCCGGTCAACCTGGCCTACT
>CAJBSQ010000510.1 GCA_903958265.1 uncultured Planctomycetaceae bacterium | reverse complement strand
TGGTATCGAGAGGGGTTTTGCAGTCGACAAACCACCGATTCCGCGGAGCCCCCGCGGCCCGTGAGCTGCTGACCCTCATTGAGGACGCGAGCGTCATTCGCTCCATCCACGCCGAAAACCTCGAAGAGGATCCGAGATGCTTCAGTCAAAATACCCTGGAAACCCCTGGAAAAGGAGCCACCCGTCTCCATCCGCAACTTTCTTCATCCAGAACTCATATGTCACTCTGTCGGGAATCTCGTCGGACTCAAATATCGTGGTGACATACGTTTCCGTCGTAAACTCGTACAGGCGGGTACCATCGGGAGCTTCGCCCGCCTCCTCCTCTGGAAAAATTTGTACTTCTTCGATAACGATATCGTCTACAACCGCTTCGGCCACTTCGGCTTCGGCGAAATAGAGTCCGTAGCCCACGACTATTGCGCCACCGAGCGCCACACCGACGATGACTCCGCCGACGACGGTCTCGGTAATCACAGCCCACCTAGGCTGATCGTTGATTTCGTTCTGCGTCTGGAGTTTGAACTGCGCGCCGGCCGGCGTGTTGCCACTCGCCGCCGGAAGGGGTGCCAACTCGCTGTTCTCCGTCATCTGTCCGCTCGGGGAGTTGAGATAGCCGTTGTACCCCTCCTCCGTGTTTTGGATCGTCATCGTCCAGTGCTGGCCGGCCTTCAGTTGGGTGTTGAGCGACGGGCTGATGTTTACGGCCCAATTGCTCCGATTATCGCTCGAGCCGGTGTTCCAGTTGGTGAGGTAGGTGCTGCAGTTGGGGCCCACGCACGTGCCATCGGCCTTCTGGACGTAGAAGGTCATCTGGCTCGTGCTGTCGGGCGCGACATAGGCGATCGTGGCCTGCTGGCCCATCGGCACCGTCACCTGCTTCGTCGTGTAGGTCGGGGGTGTCGTGGTCGACCCCTTCTCCGGCTGGTCGGCGAAGAAGAACGTGAGCGGGCCGCCACCGACCCCGATGTTCGACTCGTTCTTGATCGTCAGGGCCATGACGTCGATGCCCGTCAGGTTCGTGGTGCCGAGCACGAGCGAGGCGATGCCCCCGTCGAGGGCGATCACCGGGGCCTTGGCCACGACGGCGCTCAAGATGCCGATGTCCTCGTTGTTCGGCAGCGTGATGCTCGCCAGCTGCTTGCCCCTGAGGTTGTAGCAGTAGGAGAAGATGTGGGCCGGGATGTTGTCCAGGTCGCCCAGCTGATTGATCCGCTCGGGCTGCGTCTTCAGGAGCAGTTCCCCGGCGAAGGGCCGGGGCGCGGGCTGCGGAGGCGTCCCCTCGACGAAGGTGATCGAGGTCGTCCCCAGCGTGATCGTGCCGGTGTTTGTGTTCAGGAACGTCTTGCCGGCGTAGGTGCCCCGTGCGACGGTCATGTAGGAGTCGACAAGGTCGGCCGACGTGTCCGCATCCGGGGCACGGGTCCAAGAACCAGCTTGAACGACATACACGCCGTTTTGGGCTGCGGCTGACTGGTTCTGCAGGAGCACGCGATCGTTGGCGACGAGCGCGACCCCGTCGATCGTTTGCAGTCCGGTCGCCACGATAGTGGACGTGGCCGCTACCTTCACTTGCGCGATCTCGTGTGCCTGCGTCGTCGCATCTGACTGCGGCGGGCCGACGCTCGCCCAGTCGTGGAACGACTGCGTCCATGTCTCCATGCTGCCGTCGGTGAAGTGCAGCGTGATCTTCTGCGATATCTGGTCGCCGTTGGCTGCCGCTCCGGCCAAGTAGAGATAGTCCGACTTGTCAGGATCCACGTTGACCGTGATCGTCTGGCCCCGTGCCTGGACGAAGTTCGGGGGATTGTTTTTCGAGCTATTCCCACTGCCGCCAACCTGACCAGCCTCGGTGGGAATGGGGCCGATCGGGAACGAGATCCCGTTGTAGGTGATGGGCGTGCCGGGAATGGGATCTTTCGTGCCCGGGCCGGTGTAGTCGGAGTTGAAGTAGTTGCCGCTGCCGTCGAAACCCTGGTGGTTCGGCACCTGCCAGGGTGGCGTCGTGATGCCGAAGGCGTTAAAGGAGCCCGACAGGTCGATCGGCGTCGAGATCGGGGCCGACGTCGACGAGGTCGCCCCCAGAGTGGGCTCGCTGGCCGATCGCATCGCGGGCGCCGCCGGCTGGGTCCGGTATTCGAGCCGCGTCCGCACGCTGTTCAGACCGTAAGGCACGACATAGTCATGCGAAAAGCCCCCGTCCGCGCCGACCGGGATCCGGGCCTCCTCGAACCACGGGCCGAGGGAACCGTCCCCGAGGTTCTGGGCCGACTCCACCACGATCGTAGCGCCCGTGCGGACGCCGGCGTCCACGGCGCCACTAAACCGCAGCGTCTCACCGGCCTGGAAGTGGGCCCGGACCTGATCGGGCTGCACCTCGCCGTTCACGGTGCCGGGGAAGAGATGGCTCGCATAGATCGGGGTGGTCTTCAAATCCGCGAGCTGCTTGGGCGTCAGCTTGCTCGAGTCCGACGAGACGATCATCGGGGTCCCGGCCGGCAGATTTTGTGCCGCTTCGGTGGCGTCCGGGACCGCGTCCACCTGCAGATAGGCGAGGTTCGCGTGATTACCCAGCGGGAGGCTCGTCGTGAACTTCGTCCCCGTGGGGCTGTGTGCGAGCTGCGACCGGGCCTTTACTCCGAGATCGATGAACGACAGGCTGCTCGTGAGGGTGTGGCCGCCCTTGTCCACGGCTTCGGCACTTGCCTGGAAGTCGAAGCTGCGTGCCTCACCCGCACCGGTCTTGGTGGCACCCCACACCTTCGCCTGCTGCACGATGCCACCCTCCACGACCGGGATGCCGTGAACCGTGCGCGGCACGCTGTAGAGGAGCGTCCGCCCATCCTGCCGGGTCACCTCGATCGAGTAGCGGGTGCTCGGGCAGCCGCAGCCGTCGGTCGGGTCTTCCCAGGTGATCGCCTGGCCAATGCCGCCTGCAAGGAACGCGACCTGGGCGTCCACGAGCTTGCCCGGCACCGTGCCCGCCGCCGGGGTTGGGGCGGTCGGGCCGCCCGCGGTGTCCGACGGGCAGATGGCGAAGGCCGGAGTAATGCCGACGTCGCCACTGGCCGGCGTCCACCGGACGACGTCGTTGAACGAGATCTTTCGAATCGCGGCGGCCTTCTGGAGCGAGGCCGGGTCCGTACCCGTCATGGCTCTCTCGGGAATCGGCAGCCATTCGTTCTTGGCCGCCGACCACTTCTGCACGGTGCCCCTGTGAACCTCCGTGACGATGAAGCCCTGGGATCCCTGGCCCAGGAGATGCGACGCCGTCAGTTCGACGGTCTGCCCGCCCGTAGCGTCGAGCATCACCGTCCTCAGGCCGTTGACCGTGACCTGCAAGCTCGTCGGGGCGCTCGGCAGCCCAACGCGGTTCTCGACCACGGCCGTGACATCATGCGTTCCATTGGCAAGCCGCGGCGACTTGAGCAACCACGCGCCCGTCTTGGCGTCGCTCTTCACCTGCCCTACGAACTCGCCGTCGATCGACACGTTCACCAGCCGGCCGGCCTTCGCGACTCCGCGGAACGTGGGGGTGGCGTACGTCGTCTGGCCATCACCCCTCGCGCCGGTATCCGACAGAGGTCCAAGGACCAGCGTCGAAGCCGCCGGCGGTGTCGTCCCGACCGTGACGGCAAGTTCCTTGGAGAGTGCTCCAATCGTGCCCGGAGCGGCGACCGGACGGACCGCGATCGTATGCATGCCGGCACCGAGGGCGGCCTCGGCGGGCACCGTGTAGGTCCACTTACCATGGACGACAGGCACCACGGCGACGCGTTTTCCGTCGATCCGCACTCGCACCTCGCTTGCTCCGCCCTGCACGCTGCCCGACAGCGCGGGGGTGCGGTCGGAGGTCAGGTTGTCGACCGTGGAACTCCCAG
>CAJBSQ010000509.1 GCA_903958265.1 uncultured Planctomycetaceae bacterium | reverse complement strand
TGCTCGCGGCTGCCATGGCTGCCCTCGGCGCGGAGCCGATGTCGCTGGGCATCGCCGCCGACCGGCCCGAGGCCATCCGCGCGGCGGTGTCTCAGGGACTCACTGCTGACGTGCTCGTGCTGTCGGGCGGCGTGTCGGCGGGCGACCTCGACCTCGTGCCCGAGATCTTCGCCGCCTGCGGCGTCGAGAAGGTGTTTCACAAGGTGCGGCTCAAGCCGGGTAAGCCGGTCTGGTTCGGGCGGCTGCTGCGGGGCGATGGGGCCTCACAAACGCTCGTCTTCGGGCTGCCCGGCAATCCCGCGAGCAGCCTCGTCTGCTGCGAACTCTTCGTCCGGCCGGCGATTGCGATCCTCGCCGGGCAGCCTCCGGACCGCTGGCACCTGCGGCGATGCCCGGGCACGCTCACGGCGCCGGCGAGGGCTGCCGTGGATCGTCCCGTCTACCTGCCGTGCCGGATCGCCGCCACCGGCCGGGGGCTCGCCGTGACTCCGCTGCCCTGGACGGGATCGTCCGACCTGATGAGCCTGGCCGTCGCCGACGGCCTCGTCGCCCTGCCCGCCGGCGTGCAGGCCGAGCCGGGCCTCGCGGTCGACGTGCTCGTGTTTCCCGAGGAGGGCGGCGACCCGCCGGCATGACGTGACCAGTCCTCCCCCGGGTGTCGTCGTCGCCTCCTTCCCCAAGTCGGGCAGCACGTGGGTACGGTTCCTCGTCGCCAACCTATTCAACGAGGTCTCGCGGGAGGTGGAGGCCGTCGACTTCCACACCATCCACGAGATCGTTCCCGAGATCGGTCGTCCCGACGACCGCCGGCTGTTTCGTGACCGGCCCGCCGTCTGGAAGACGCACGACGAGTGGCGGAAAGGCTTCGACCGAGCGGTGCTCGTGCTCCGCAACCCGTGGGACACGCTGCTCTCCTTTCATCACTACATGACGGGTGAGTGGGGCAGGGAGGCGACGCTTGCCGACGTGGTGACCAGCGGGAAGCATGGCGCATCGGCCGTGGTGCGGCACGCGGCTTCCTACCTCGACCGCTGCCCCGACCTGCTCGTGCTCACCTACGAGGCACTGCATGCCTCCCCGAGGCCCGAGGTCCGCCGGCTCGCAGACTTCATCGGCCTCGACGTGACCGACGATCAGGTCGCCGCGGCCATCGCCGGATCGTCATTCGACGCGATGCGGGAGAGCGAGGCCACGAAGGGCCGCAAGTACGGCGGCACCGGCTTCCGCTTCATGCGGCAGGGGGCCGTTGGCGAGGGCTACGCGGCGATCTCGCTCGACCCCGCCCTCGACCGCCACGTCCGCCGCGAACTGGCGAAGTGCCCAGCGCTCGACGACCTCTACGCCACCTTCACGCCGTGATGATGCGGGCGTGCCGGGAACCCATCGGCCCGCCTCCGCCCGCGTGCCCCGTCAGCCCGGCACGCTGCGGTGGAAGTGCACGTGCTTCCAGCCGCTCGCCATTCGCACCCACACCCGCGTCTCCTCGCCACATGCCACCACCGGGCTGCCGGCAGCGTCGAGCTTCTGGACGAGCCGCACGTAGCAGACCACCGCCACGTCGTTGCCGAGCATCTTCACCACGGGCGAGGCCAGGGTGGTGGTGACGTGCGAGGTGCCCTTCGACGTCTCGCCGGCGAGGTCGAAATAGAACTTGTGGAACGGCAGCCCCGCGACGAGCTGGCCCTGCGCCTCGGGCTCGAAGCAGGTGATGTCGTCGGCGACGAGTTCCTTGTAGGTCTTCCAGTCGGCCGCGGCGACGGCATCGAGGAGGCGGCGGGTGACGGCGAGGACTTCTTCGGCAGGTGTGGGCGTGGGCATGGGCGGTTTCTCCGGGCTCAGGTGGGTCGAGTGACGAGGCCGAGGGCGACGAGCTTGTCGAGGCACTCGTCCCGCTCGCGGGAGCGGGCCAGTTCCGCCCACGACGGGTCCTGGGCGGCGAGGAAGGCGTCGTGCGAGGCCGGGAATCCGCGGCCGGCGGATTGGGCGACGAGCCGGCCGATCACCTCACGGTCGAGCCGCGTGAGCCGCATGGCCTCGACCCGGTAGTCGAGAAAGGCCTCCCACACGAGCGGAAAGAGCGGCGCCACGATCCGCTGGCCGATCGTCTCGGCGTAGCGGCGGATCTCGAGTTGCGCGTGAACATCCATCCGCAGGGCGAGGAAGTGCAGCAGGTTGTGGAGGTCGATCTTCCAGTAGGCCTCGGTGTAGGTGGAGAGCGGGAGGTCTTTGCGGGCCTGCTCGCGGGCGATGCCCGCCTCCAGCCGGTCTTCGTAGACCTTGCGGGCGAGGCTCTGCAGTTCGTGCTCTGCCTGCGTGAGCTTGCCACCGTCCGATGCGGGCACGAGGCCGGCCGACCCCTGGCGGTTGTTCGACGCCTGGCTCCGCCACTCCGCATCGCCGGTGCCCTGCATCGAGTCGATGGCGAGCGAGTACCGCGTCGAATATTCGTTGACGCTCGCGGTGCGGTGTCGGATCCACTGCCGCCAGCAGTCCATGGGCACCCGGACCACGAACTTCAGCTCGGCCATCTCGAAGGGCGTGGTGTGGGCGTGCCGCAGGAGGTAGCGGATCAGCTGCCGGTCATCGCTGACTTTCCGCGTGCCCTCACCGTAGCTGACCCGCGCGGCCTGCACGACCGAGCTATCGTCGCCCATGCAGTCCACGAGCGCCACGAAGCCATCGTCGAGAACGGGGAACTTCTGCCAGCGAAGGGATTCGACGGTCGCGGCATGGTCGGCGGCAGTCGAGGCGTCGGAAGCGGTCATGACCGGGGACCCTGCGGGGATGGAAAGCCCAACAGGATGCGGCACCGCCTCGGCCCGGTCAATCCTTCGCCAGAAGTTCCTGGACGAGCGTGGCGAGTTTGCGGGCGTCGTCCGACTTGTGCAGCTGGTCGATCCGCGACTTCGGCACGCCGAGTTTCGTGAGCGAGGTCACGACGCTGGCCCAGACCTTGTCCCGCTTCTTGCCCTCGGCGAGGTACAGGTCGGTCACCTGCTCCCCGAGCCGCTGGAGCAGGGCGGTGTCGAGGTTTGCATAGTAGTTCTTGACGATCGACTGCTGGTACTTGGAGAGTTCCGCCATGGGCCCGAATCCCGGTCGCTTGGAGGTTGCCTTGGAGCCGGCTACAGTATCGGCGAAAGTCCCCCGTTTCATCGAGAGTTTCTCATGCCCACGATCACGTTCGCCAACGAAAAGAAGGAAATTCAGGTGCCGGCTGGAGCGAATCTCCGCAAGGAAGCGATTCGGGCTGGGGTGCAGCTCTACCCTGGCATCCACACGATCGCCAACTGCCACGGGTTTGGTTCCTGCGGCACCTGCCGGGTGCTGATCACCAAGGGGATGGAAAACTGCAGCAAGCGGGGCCTGCTCGAGGCGGGCCGGATGGCCGTCTCGCTGGCCTACATCGGCAACGAGGCACAGATGCGACTCGCCTGCCAGACCAAGGTCAACGGCGACATCACTGTCACCACTCAGCCGCCCCTCAACCTCTTCGGTGAGAACTTTTTCAGCTGACCGCGAGCTTCAGGAAAGGACGGATGGTGCCGCTGCCACGATGAAGGAAGTGATCGCCATCGTGAAGCCGTATCTTGCCGAGCGGGTGCTCGAGGCCCTGAAACTCGCGCCGTTGGAGGCCTGCACCGTCCGTGAGGTGAAGGGCTACGGCCGGCAGAAGAGCTACCTCGATGCCTACGGCGACAGCGAGTATGCGCTCGCCTTTCTGCCCAAGGTGGAGATCCAGCTCTGGGTGGACGACGCCCGGGTGGACGAGGTCGTCGACCGGATCACCACCGCCGCCCGCACGGGCCGCATGGGCGACGGCAAGATCTTCGTGCTCCCCGCGATGGCCGCGGACGTTTCCGCGGGAACTGCCTCGGCGTAGGTGGACCGGCTGTGGCCCGCGTCTCTCGCTACTCGCGGAAGATGCCGGTGGCGTACCAGATGCTGTTGGAGCCGCGGCGGATGTCGTAGCCATAGGCTGCGTGGCCGCCGCTGACGGCTCGCCAGTGGCCCGATGATTGCCGCCAGCTGGCCACGCAATCGACGCAGGAGTCGAGCAGGTCTTGGTGCTCCCAGCTCTCGGCGCAGACCTCCGCCGCCGCGCCGCCGAGCCGTTGCGAGCGAACGTCCCAGCCGTGGTGTCCCTGCCGGCGGACCCTCGCCTGATGGGTCGAGTGGGCCTCCGCTTCGGCGGCCAGTCCGGGATCGAACAGCCCTGCCGTGCTTCGCGGATGCTCCGGATGGAGCCGGACGGCGAGGATCATCGACCGCTGGGTGAGCGATCCGGCGGGTAGCGAGGCCAACTCGTTCACATGTCGCGGTTCGAACCGGTAATACGTGCCCGGCGTGCGGGGCAGGATCGAGACGATCCGCCCCTGCCAGGCGTCGTGGGCATGGTCGACGACGAACACGCCGGCGCCGCCCCGCATTTCCTTGAGTCCGGGGTCGGCCAGGAGGGCCGCAGCCGTGGCGGGGTCGGGCCGGCAGAAGACCCACGGTGTGCCGCTCGAGGCGAATCGCTCCTGCACCTCGGCGCAGTCGAGGTGGTTCCCGACGTCGTCCGCGGGCCCGCCGGACCGAGGCTCGACCGCGACGAGCAGCATGGCGGCCGTGGCGCGGGCTGCCTCGCTGGCGGAGGCGTAGTCGTCGAGCCGCTGCACGCCGTTTACGGATGCCAGCGAGAGTTCCCGCGAGGGAGCGGCATCAGCCGCTGCGATCGCGAGGCAGCAGACGGCGGGCATCATCCAAGACATGGAGCGGGCAGGCATGGGGCACCTCATGGTGGCGGGCAGGAAGGGGACGCCGGCTGGGGCCGGCGAGGAGGGAGGGAATGGGATTGGAAGCCCTGGGCATGCTGGAGGCAAGCAGCGGTGAGTGTGCAAAGACTGCCGCCTGCATCGACTCTGCACGAGGTACGGCCTGGGGGGTATGCGGGAAGTTCATGGCCTGCCAAGGCTGATGGTCGCCGTGGCTCAAAAACCACCCATGCGGCTAAAACGCGGCGGTTTCGGTCTGCCGAGAGTTGCTGTGGAGGCTGGAAAGCCGCTCCGGCTACACTTTTGCCCTCCGACTACCGGCCGAGTGGCAGCCCGTCGGCTTTGGTTCCCCAGTCTTCACCCCGGACACCCGACGCATGTCGCTACGCCACTGCTCTCGATCTCTGCTCGCCGCCAGCCTTGTTCTGGCGCTGACCTGCTCCCCAGGGGCGACCGCTGCCGATCTCGCCGGGCTGGCCAACGAGCCGCTCGGTCCCGGCGAAGCGTTCCGCCCCGTGTCGGAGGGCCGGTTGGCCTCGGCGGCCTCAAAACTCCGTGAGGCCCTCGGGCCGCTCGAGCGGCTCCTGGCCCGGAGCCCCAGCGGTGAAAACTGGAAGACGTATCTCGACTGGCCGACGCTCCGCCAGCAGTCAGCATCCGGAGCCGCGGGTGATGCCGCGACGCTCCGGCGGCTGTTCGGCCGGCTCGATTCCGGCGAGAACGGGCTGGAGATGCCGCAGTTCGCCGCGGTCCGTCGGGCGGTCGGCGGCTACCTCGAGGCGGCCGACGCGGCCACCAACCCCCAGGCGAGCGAGGTCTACGCCCAGCGGCTCGACAAGCTCGCCGCGGCCGTGGCCACCGCCGCCGCGACCGGCACGCCCGAGCCCCTCGATCCGGTCGGCCCGCTGCTCGCCCGGCTCGAGGATTCGGCACAAGCCCCCGGCGTGGTCGCGAGGATCCGCAGTGCCATCAATCGGCCGAACCTGTTTCTCGAGGTCGACGAGAGCCTGCTGGCCAAGGGTGTGAACCGCTCCGTGGATGATGTCGCGCCGATCAACGACGTGGTCCTCGGCACGCGGGTGCGAGGTTCGGGCCGCACGACCGGGCTCGTTCGCCTCGACTTCGTTCCCTCTCAGTCGGGTGCCGTCGTCGACATCGCCCTCGATGCCACGAATCACTCGGAAACCAAGGGCTCCCAAGGACCGGTGACCGTCCGCACGCTCGGCACGACCCAGGTGGGTGCCCGCAAGCGGATGCTGATCGACGACCAGCGGATCGTGGCCCTGCCCGTCGAGGCCCACGCCTCGACCGACACCCGGACCGCCGGCATTGGCGTCAACAAGAAGTTCGGCCAGCGGCTGATCCGGAAGATCGCCAGCAAGAAGATCGCGGAAATGCGGCCCCGGGCCGAGGCGATCGCCGAGGGGAAGGCCCGCGAGAGGGTCCGCGAGCAGTTCGAGAGCCAGACGGCCGACCCCATCGCCCGGGCGTCGCGCGACTACCAGACGAAGTTCCGGCAGCCGCTGCTGGAGCGGGGCTGGTATCCGGAGATGCTGCACCTCACCACCACGCAGTCGCGGCTGCAGGTGACCGCCCGCAAGTCCCTCGCCGACCAGATCGCCGCCTTCACCGCCCCGCCGGTCGTCGACCCCGATGCGGTGCTCTCGGCACGGGTGCACGAGTCGATGGTCAACAACACCGCCGAGATCACGCTCGGCGGCCGCACGATCACGCAGCAGTTCGTGGAAGAGCAGATGAAGAAGAACAATGTCGCCGTGCCACAGGAACTGCAGAACGACGCCGATCAGCCCCCGTGGTCGATCACGTTCGCCAAGCGACGCCCCGTGGAGCTCGACGTCGACGACAGCCGCGTGAAGATGACCGTCCGGGGCACCAACTACACCTCGGGCGATCGCGAGTTCGACGCGATGGACGTCTGGGCGACCTACCGGATCGAGCCGGGCCACCCGGGTATCCGGCTGATTCGCGACGGCGACGTGCAGATCTATCCGCCGGGATTCGTGCCCGGCGGAGGTGAGAAGCTCAACGTTCAGCAGACCTCGCTGCGGAGGATCCTCCAGAAGCGGTTCAACAAGGTCTTCAAGGAAGTGGTCGACGTGGAGCCGCTCAAGCTTCCGGGTGAGTTGGAGCAGGCCGGTCCGCTGCCGATGGAGCAACTCGACGCCCGCAAGGACGGCTGGGTGGCCGCCGGCTGGCGGAAGCCCTATCCGGTGGTGTACGGGTCGGTGCCACAGGAGGTCATCGTCGGCGAGCCGACGGTGGCGTCGGCGGTCACCGGTGCGATCATCGAGGCAGCGTTCACGCGGTGACGCTGGTGACGGCAGCAGACGCTCGAGCCAATCCAAGTTTATGTGTAGCTTCGTCTACGTACGCAAGGGCGGGTAGGCGAAGGGGGTCGGCGAACGCTCG
>CAJBSQ010000508.1 GCA_903958265.1 uncultured Planctomycetaceae bacterium | reverse complement strand
CCGCGTGCTGGTGGCGCGGGCGGGAGCCGCCGTGGCGGCCTTCGACATCGGGGCCTCGCGCGGCGACAGCCGGCTGCTCTGGAAGTCGGGAGGCAGGCAGGCTGCAGGCCGCGACATGGTCTCGATCCGCGCGGTCTCCGCGACAGGGGGTCGCATCGCCCGCAACGGCGACCTGCCGCTCGGGGGCAGGATCACGGAGCCCGACGACCTGGCCGACTCCCGGAACGTGCTGGCGCCGCCGGCGCGGGCCGCCGGCGTGCTCCTGACCGCGGGCCGGTCGGCCGCGCTGCTCGACCCGGTGTCGGGCAGCCTGCTCTGGGAACGGCAGGGGCTCCCTGCCATCGTCGAATGGACCGGGGACGACGAGGTGCTCTGCGGCTGCACGGCCGACGGTCGCGGCTCGCCCGTGGTGTCGATGAGAGACGGACGGATCCTGCATCTCGTCGACCTGCCGAGTCGCCGTCAGCGGCTTGCCTCCCGCGGCCGGCACGTGCTGGCCATCGTTCCCCTCGATGACGCCCCGGTGGCGAGCCGCGTGCGGATCGATCGGGTCGATCCCGTCGTTCGCGACGCGCGGCCACTGGGCGAGTTCGCCGGCGCGGCCCGGGCCACGATGATCGGCGATCGGCACCTCGGCGTGTTCGAGCCTGGCGGCGAGTTCACGGTGATCGACATCGATGCGGGGACGATCGCCTCGCGGACCCGGCTGGCGGGCGGACCCGCGCGGACCGAGCAGCTGCACGTCGCCGTGTGGCGCGACCGCTATCTCGTCTTCGTGGGCGGTACCGATTCCGACGCCTTCGATGCCGGCCAGGAAGGTAGCAACGTCTCTCCGCTCCAGGGCATCCTGATGGCGAGCGAGTCGACTCCGCCGCTCTCCGGGTGCGTGTGGGCGGTGGACCGCGCCGACGGGAGCCTGCTCTGGCCGGTGCCCGCGACCGTGCGACGGCACTGCCTGCACCTCGCGCAGCCTGCCGACCTGCCGGTGCTCGTGTTCTGCCGACAGGTGCGGGCCGGCGGGGATGGCGGTCGCCAGGAGATGGAACTGCTCTGCATCGACAAGCGGACCGGGCAGGCGGTGCTCGAGCAGGATCGCCTGCCGGTGCAGCCTCACATGTTCGTCGGCTGCGAGGTGGTGGGGAATCCGGGCGACCACTCGATCACGATCCGCGGTGCGAACGCAACCACGCAGCCACTGACGCTCGAGTTCACCGGGAGGCCGATGCCGCCGCGGCCCCCGTACCAGGCCGCCGGTCGGCCCCCGTCGTTGACGCGGGGGCTGGAGGCGTTGGAGCGGTCGCGACCGACCGGCGGCGATCGCTGAACGAGCCGTCGACGTATCATGGTGGCATGCTCGTTCCCCGCCGCTCATCGTCGTCCGCTGCCGCCCTGACGGCGGCCGTGGTGACCGCGATCGTCCCGCTGGCTCTCGTGGTCGCCGCCGAGCCTGCCCCGGTCGAGGCCGTGGTCGCCGACGGGCTCCGCTGGCTCGAAGCCCGACAGTCGCGGCGGGGCAACTGGGCTGCCAACGAGGGCCGGTATCCCACGGCGATGACGGCGTTGGCAGGCACCGCCCTGTTGATGGAGGGATCGACCACGTCGCAGGGCCGCCACGCCGAGGCGATCCGCCTGGCGGTCGACTACCTCGTCAGCCGGTCGCGGACCAACGGCCTGATCGGCGATCCCAAGAGCGAT
>CAJBSQ010000507.1 GCA_903958265.1 uncultured Planctomycetaceae bacterium | reverse complement strand
TCCCGATGCGGCCCTCGCGAACGAGCCGGTCGAGCACGCCGCTGGCGGCGCGGATGTCGCGGACCACCTGGGCCACGTTGCGGTGGGTCACCTCGTCGGACAGCTGCTCCCGGCCGCCCACGGCATCGCCCAGGGGCGTGCCGCCGCTGCCATCGGCTACCACGCGGCCGATGCTGCGGAGAATCGGCGCGAGATGGGTGCATTCCGGGGCTATGGGAACCCCCGGCTCGCAGGCGGCCTTCACCGCCGCCCCGACGGCCCCGCACCGCGTATGGCCGAGCACGACCACGAGCTTCGCTCCGGCCACAGCGCAGGCAAACTCCATGCTACCGAGCACCTCATCCGTGGCGATGTTGCCGGCGACACGGACACTGAAGATGTCGCCGAGGCCGAGATCGAAGAGCAGTTCCGCGGGTGACCGTGAGTCGATGCAGCTCAAGACTACCGCGATCGGGTGCTGCCCCACGGCCGTGGCGATGACTTGCCTGCCATAATCCCGCTTGATTCTTTTGCCCGTGCGGAACCGCTCGTTGCCCTCCCGGAGGTACTCGTATGCTCCGGCTGGCGTGAGATCCCGCTGCAGCTCCTGCGTGGAGAAATCGACAAACGCGATCCGATCGGCGATCCGGTATTTCGGTCGAAAGCCTTTCGTGCTCACCGTCACGCCCCGCGCCGGCCCGATCGAATCGCGGTATTCCTTGATCATCTCTAGGATATCGGGGTCGATGTAGACGCTGTCGTGCGCGTCGATCAGCACGTGCTTGCCGGGGGGCATCCCGTCGAGCGTTCGCCGCAGCGCGGCCCGGTTGAGAAAGCTCACCTGGTTGGCGAGCTCGAGCCGGGTGACGTCGCCGGCCAGATGCCGCTCGGAGAACATCCTCACGGGGCGGCGGAGGTTGCTCCAGAGGATGAACGTGAGGCTCACCAGCAGGCCGATCACGATCCCGATGAGCGGGTCGGTGAGCACGATCGCCACCAGCGTGACCGCGAACGGCACGAACTGGTAGCCGCCGGCCTGCCACATGCCGGCGAAGACCGCGGGGCTCGCCAGCCGCAGGCCCGTGGCGATCAGGATCGCAGCGAGGCACGACAACGGGAGCCGGTTGATGAGACTGGGAAACGCGAGCACCGCCAGCGCGAGCAGCAGGCCGTGCACGATCGCCGCCCGCTTGGTGCGGGCCCCCGCATCGACGTTGACGCTTGACCGCACGATCTCACAGGTAATCGGCAGGCCGCCGAGCAGCCCGGACACGCAGTTGCCCACCCCCTGGGCGATCAGTTCCCGGTTGGCCGGCGTGGTGCGGCGGTCGCGGTCGAGCCGGTCCACGGCTTCTGTCGTGAGCAGCGCCTGGAGCGAAGCCACCAGCGCGATTGCGACGGCGGCGGCATACACGGCCGGGTTGCCGATCTGGCTGAAATCGGGCGTGGTGAGAAACGCCAAGAAGCCTTTGACGGTCGCCGTGACCGGCACCTGCACGCAGTGCGATGGTTCTATCATCCATGGCGCGCCGAGCTGCTCGAGGCCAAACGCGGCCACCACGCCGAGCACGACTGCCGCCAGCGGGGCAGGGATGCCCGAGGCGCGCAGCGGCTGCCAGCGGCTCCACAACCAGAGCAGCACGAGCGACGCAATGCCCACCGCCATGGCGCCGGGATGCAGATCGCCGAGAATCTGGAGGAGTTCGGAGAAGGTGTTTTCCTGGTCGGGCTGGAAGAACGACATCTCACCTTCGTAGTCGGTGTCGTGGCCGACGAGGTGGGGAATCTGTTTGAGCACCAAGATCACGCCGATGGCCGCCAGCAGCCCTCGGACGACGCTTGTGGGCACGAATGATTTCACGACGCCGGCCTGAGCGAGGCCGAGCGCAACCTGGATCACGCCGGCGATCACCACGGCCAACAGCAGCGCCTCGAATGAGCCGAGCACTGCGATCTCGGCTGCGACCACCGCGGTCAGGCCGGCTGCGGGGCCGGAGATCGTGACCTGCGAGCCACTGAGCCATCCGACGACCACCCCCCCCACGATTCCAGCGACCACGCCGGAGATCAATGGCGCATTGGATGCCAGCGCGATGCCGAGGCACAGCGGCAGGGCGACGATAAATACGACGGCACTCGCGAGCAGATCACTCGAGAGCTGCTGCGGGTCGAATGAGGCGCGAGGCGCGAGCGAAGAGCGGTCCATAGGTGGTTCCGTGGCGGTGTGGCGGATGTGGAAGAGCCTGCCTTTGGTAAGGCTGGCTTCGCTCGAAGGCGGCCCGCGAGACAGCGGGGCCTAACCGAGCTGGGTTCAACGGTCGAACGAACCCGGATTTCCTACAACCGCATGGGGGCGAGCAGCCCGTTGGAGAGCCTGTGGCCGGAGTCTGTAGCCCACGGAGAACGGTCGAGCCCACCGACCGCCGACGAGCGACCCGAGCACGTTGCCACGGTGACGACCATGCGTGCTGCCCGCACCTGCCTGAACCGACTCGACTGGCTGACCAGCCTGATCCCGCTGTCGGAGAGCTTGACTTCGACCTCTTCGGTGGACGAAGCCTCAGCGCTTTCGCCGGAGACGACCTCACGAATCATCGCAGCCGACGGCAGCACGAGACTGGCCGCGATCGCGAACCTCATGAGAATCGGCCAGACGCACTGGTTTGACCAGCGCCGAGACCGCGGGTTGGCAGCCATGATTTCCACCTGATGGAACACGTCTGTCGGCACGCTGCGGAGATCTCCGGTGGCGAGCAACGCGTCTGAGTAACTTCCCCTCACTAATCTACCTGACCCTCCGAACGGAGCAACTGCAGTCGCGGGCCTGCGGGTACCATGCGGGCGTGAACGCCACCGACCCCGCCGGACAGCGACCGCCGATCCGCCTCGGATTTACGGGCTTCTGGGATACCTTCGATCCCCGCGACAACTACTTCACGCGGCTGCTCTCCCGCCGCTACGCCGTGGCCGTCTGCGACCGGCCCGACTTCCTGATCCATTCGTGCATCGGCAAGGGGCGGCACGACCATCGCCGGCACGACTGCGTGCGGATCTTCTACACCGGCGAAAACGTGCCGCCCGACTGGCTCTCGACCGACTGGGCCTTCACGTTTGAGCACGACCCGCACCCGCGTCACTTCCGGCTGCCCCACTGGCCGTTCTACGTCGATCCCGCGAAGTTGGTGAAGCCTGCCGACGTGGATCCCG
>CAJBSQ010000506.1 GCA_903958265.1 uncultured Planctomycetaceae bacterium | reverse complement strand
GCACCCGAAAGCAGCACTGCAACTCGCATAAAGAAGGTGTCGGCCACCACATCCAAGGGGGCTAGGGAAGCGGATTGCGCATCGTGCCCAGATGTGGTGGCTGACACCTTTTCTGGAGGGAGATGGAGAGCGGGTGGCCGTCGATGTCGTGCGGTTCGGAGCCGGCGGGGGGAGTGCCGAAGAGCACCGCGGCGGCGAGCGTCTCCGAGGCGACGTAGTCGAGATGCTGCTCGATGGCTGACCGTAGCTCGGGTGACTCCGTGGCGAACACGAGGTCGATCCGGTCGGTGAACTCCAGATCGAGCGCCTTCCGCTGCGTCTGCACGGCATGCACCACCTCGCGGACGAGCCCCTCGGAGATCAGCTGCGGCGTGAGCTCGCTGGCCACCACCACCACGGCCCGCGGGCCCTCCGCGGCCGCCCAGCCGGGCCGGGCCGTCGTTCGCACGATCACGTCGTCTTTCTCGATCACGGCAAGGCCGCCCCCGGGGAGCGGAAGCTCAGCCCGGCCGTCGCGGGTGAGTGCGGCGAGCAGCGCAGCCGCGTCGACCTTGGCGAGGGCATCGCGGGCCTTGGGCAGATCCTTGCCGAGCCGGGGGCCGAGCTTCTTGAGGTCGGGCAGCACCGCCCGCGTGATGTAACGGTCGGGCTCGCCGCAGACCTCGAACTGCTTCACGTTGAGTTCGTCGCAGACCAGATCGCCGTGGGCCTCGAGCCAGGCGACGTCGTCGGCCCGCGTGTCGGCCAGGATCACCTCCACCTTTGAGAGGGGCTGGCGGACCTTCAGCTTCTCGGTTGCCCGCGCGGCCCGGCCGAGCGAGGCGACGTCGCGGACCACCGCCATCCGGCGGACGAGGTCGCGATCGACCAACGCTGCCGTACCCGAGGGGTAGTCGGTGAGATGCACGCTTTCCGGCACCTTCGCGGCGAACGGCGTGACGGCGAGATTTCGCCAGATCGCCTCCGTCACGAATGGCACGAATGGCGCGGCGAGCTTCGTCACCGTGACGAGTGTCTCGTAGAGCGTCCAGTAGGCGTCGAGCTTGCCGGTGTTGGTGTCGGGCCCCCCATCAGCCCGCCCGGAGGCCCAAAACCGGTCACGGCTGCGGCGCACGAACCAGTTGCTCACCGCCTCAACGAGGCCGGAGAGTTCCTGGGCCGCCCCAAAATGGTCGTAGGCATCGAGCTTCGCCGTCATCGCCGCCGCCACGGAGTTGAGCTCCGAGAGCATCCAGCGGTCGAGCTCGCCGCGCTCGGCAGCGGGCCGCCAGCCGCGGGCTGCTGCGAGGTCGGCGTGGTCGAGCGAGCCGGGGGCGTCGAGCAGGGCCGCCGGATCGAAACCGTCGATCCGGGCGTAGATCACAAAGAATGAATAGACGTTCCAGAGCCGCAGCAGAAACTCGGGCACGCTCTCGCGGATCGCCCGCTCGCTGTAGCGGATGCTCGTCCACGGTGGCTGGCCGGCGAGGAAAAACCAGCGGAGGGCGTCGGCGCCATACTTGTCGAAGATCTCGGCGGGCTCGCGGTAGTTCCGCTTGCTCTTGCTCATCTTCTGACCGTCTTCGCCGAGCATGTGGCCGAGGACGATGCAGGTCTTGAACGGGTGCGGGTAGGCGACGGCGTCGGCGTTGGCGGGGCCCTGCGGGCCGAAGAGCAGCGTGCTGATCGCCAGCTGGCTGTAGAACCAGCCGCGGGTCTGGTCGATCGCCTCCGAGATGAAGTCGGCCGGGAACTGGGTCTCGAACTCCCGCTGGCCGGCGTGCGGCCAGCCCCACTGCGCGA
This sequence comes from uncultured Planctomycetaceae bacterium, assembly GCA_903958265.1. GTDB lineage: Bacteria > Planctomycetota > Planctomycetia > Pirellulales > UBA1268 > QWPN01. The sequence goes on along the minus strand of CAJBSQ010000506.1, from coordinate 703 downwards.
AGGGCATGGCGCCCGAGTCGAACCAGCAGTCGATGACCTCCGTCACGCGCCGCATCCGCCCGCCGGGAGCGAACGGCGAGTCGTAGGTGACGGCGTCGATGTAGGGCTTGTGCACCCGGAGATCGTCCGAGAGGCCGGGGTTGGCGGCCTTGGCCTTCGTGAACACGTCAACGCCCTGCACGCCGGGCTTGCCAAGGAGCGCGGCGTACGAGGGCACCGCCTCGGCCCGGCCCGTCGCCTCGCAGACCCAGATCGGCAGCGGTGTGCCCCAGTACCGCTCGCGGGAGAGGGCCCAGTCGACGTTGGTCTCAAGGAAGTTGCCGAAGCGGCCGCTCTTGATGTGCTCCGGGAGCCACTCGATCCGGTCGTTGTTGGCCAGCATCTCGTCGCGGAACTGACTCGTGCGGATGAACCAGCTCTGCCGCGGATACTGGATCAGCGGATCGTTGTCGGCCCGCCAGCAGAACGGGTAGTCGTGGACGTACTGCTCCTGGTGCACGAGCAGGTTCCGTGCCCGCAGGTCGCGGGTGATATCGCGGTCGCATTCCTTCACGAAGCGGCCGCTTCCAGCCGGAAAGACGTCGGTGAAGGTGCCGTCGGGGGCGACGCAATTGATGAGCGTCGGCCCCTGGCCGTCGGCGAACCGGGCCTGCTCGGCCGCCAGCACCGTGTAGTCGACCTCGCCGAAGGCCGGCGCGATGTG
>CAJBSQ010000505.1 GCA_903958265.1 uncultured Planctomycetaceae bacterium | reverse complement strand
TCGGCCGCCTGATAAGATGGATAGATTACGTTGACTAATCTGGCTTTCAAGTGACGGGATGAGCCAAAATCGGATTTTCACGGATTCCCGGCCGGCCCGGTTCGCTGCGAGGCCATCCGGAGGGGCTCACCCCCCATGAATTGGCCGTGATTCCGCGGTTTTCTTAGCCGGGTTTTCCGGCAGGTTTTCCGGCAGGGCGGGCCGCGAGTGCGGCAGCTTTTCGCCGCTCGATGCCTGCCCGCCAGTCCCGACAGTGGGTACGAGCGGCGGCCTGACCGCCGATTTCCTACGGTTTGCTCACCAAATCCCGCAGGAGCGGCCGCAAAATCTCGGCGCGGCGGGAGTTGCCGATCGTGCTCGGGTGCTGCATGTCGTCGAGGAAGCATTCGGCGGCGGGCTTGCCGTCGGGGCCGAGAAACGCCGCATTCGCATCGAGGTAGACGATCTTCGCGTCTCCGCGGGAGTCGATCGCGGTTTTGATGGCGGCGTTGGCCGCGACTTGGCGATCGAGCTGATCCCAGCGCTTCACGGTCGGCGAGATCGCCAGGAATGCAATCGTCGCCTCCGGGTGGTCGCCGCGAAGCACATCGACGAGCCGCTCGAATGCAGCGCGGATGTCGGCGGTCAGAGTGCCGGCGGCGACGTCGTTCGTGCCGGCGGCGACCACGATCACCCGCGGCTTCGGGGCCGCCACCAGTCGCGGCGCGAACTCGGCCAACTCCACGAGCCGGCAGCCCCCGACCCCGCGATTGATCACGTTCATGCCGGGAAAGTCATCGGCGAGCGTGTTCCACATGCGGATGTTGGATGACCCGAGCAGGACGATGCCACCGGCCTCGGGGGGCGTGTCACGGTCGGCCTGTTCGTAGACGGTCAGTTCCTGCTCCCACTTCGTCGGCGGCGGCCCCTCGGCTGCAGGCTCCACAGGCGGAGCCGGCGAAGGCTCGGCCGATCCTGATGCGGCAGCCGGGGCGATCGGTGCCACCACCTGCGGGGCGATCGCGGCCGGCGCCGGCGGGACGGCCGCCGCTCTCTTGACCAGCGGCTTGGCGAACACCTGCTTCCAGTCGTCCGCCATTCGTACCACCTGCCAGCCGTACGTGGCAGCGGCATCGAGCGATTCATTGCCCGGTTCACCGTAGGCCATCTCCCGGGCATCGTCGTCGTGGAGCACGAGCAGTTGCAGGCTGGGCCGGTCGCCCGCCTGCGACCAACGGAGCATCTCGATGTCACCCGTGGTGCCTACGTTGCCGACGGCGAGGATTGGCCGACGGCCGATGTGTTCGCCGATGCTGACGGGCTTCCGCTCCTCGTCGTTGAGCACGTGGAGCTGCGGCAGCACGACGAGGTCGAGCCGCCGGTTCGGGGTTTTTTCGTTGTCGGGCGACGGCTCCTCGACCTCCCGAAGCTCGGTCAGTGGCCGGGACGCGATGACGCGTTCGGGGCCGATGCCATACCAGAGATCCGCCGCGGGCCGCATGAAATGCACGCCGCTCCCCGAGCAGATCCAGACAGAGAATCCCTTTGCCTCGAGCAGCGCCACCAGTTCCTTCATCGGCTGGTAGGCGACGTCGCCGAGGGGCACGTCGAACGCGGGGTGCCGGGCGGTACAGAGGAAATCCCGCGCCTCCGCTTCGAGCTTTTCCTCGGGCACACCGGCGAGCGTGGAGAAGGTGAGGTCGGTG
>CAJBSQ010000504.1 GCA_903958265.1 uncultured Planctomycetaceae bacterium | reverse complement strand
CAGACCGCGTGATCGTGCTCCTCGCGGGGCCCGTCGAGGTGCACGGAAAACGCCAGGTACGGCGACGGCCGGAACCGTGGCAGCATCTCCTCGAGCTTGAGCGCGTTGGTGCAGAGATAGAGGTATTTCTTTCGTGCGACCAGCCCCTCGACGATCTGCTCGATCTGCGGATGGAGCAGCGGTTCGCCGCCTGGAATCGAGACGATCGGCGCGCCGCACTCGTCGACGGCCGCGAAACACTGCTCGGGCGTGAGGTGCGACCGCAGCACCTCCGTGGGATGCTGGATCTTGCCGCACCCGCCGCAGGCGAGATTGCAGCGAAACAGCGGCTCCAGCATCAACACGAGGGGGTAGCGGGGGTTGCCCCGAAGCCGCTGCACGGCGACGTGCCGCAGAACCGAGATCATCTGACCGACAGGCACGCTCACGAGACTTTCTCCCGACGGGTGGACGTGGCGGCCCGACGGGCACGGCACAAGGCGATCAGCGGAAAGTAGATCGGATACCAGTGGTACCGCAGGTAGAAGACCTGCGGGAAGCCGGTCCCCGTGAACTCCGACTGCTGCCAGGTGCCATCGTGCTCCTGCCGCTGCACCAGCCAGTCAACGCCCTGACGGACGACGACGGAATCTCCGCGGCCGGCGGCCACGAGGCCCGAGATGGCCCAGGCAGTCTGTGATGCCGTGGGTGTTCCCGTGCCGGCGAGCCCCCGGTCGGCATAGCTCTCCGGAGTCTCGCCCCAGCCGCCGTCGGCCTGCTGGTGCGCCTCCAGCCAGGCGGCGCCGCGGACCACGGCCGGGTCGACGGCGGGGATGCCGACCGCCCGGAGCCCCTCCAGCACCTGCCAGGTGCCGTAGATGTAGTTGACGCCCCAGCGGCCATACCACGCCCCGTCAGACTCCTGCGCGCGGCGGACATAGGCCAGGGCGCGGTCGACCGAGGGTCGCCCCGGTCGCAGCCCGATCCCGCCGAGCGCCTCCAGCACGCGGCCGGCGAGGTCGGGCGAACTCGGATCGATCATCGCGTTGTGATCGGCAAAGGGGACCTTGCAGAGAAACTCGCTGTTGTTGTCGCGATCGAAGGCGCCCCACCCGCCGTCCGTATTCTGCATCGCCTCCAGCCAGCCGACCGCCCTGCGGGTCGCGGCCTCGACGGCCGCCAGCCGCGGGCCCTGCGGCCGGCCCGATGCCTTCCAGGCCGCGAGGCCGATCACCACCATGGCGGTGTCGTCAACATCGGGATAAAAGCGGTTGGCGTACTCGAAGCACCAGCCCGATGGTTCCGCCCGCACCCGATCTGCCCAGTCACCGACGACGCGGATCTCGTTCCCCAGCAGCCAGTCGACCGCCCGATCGACGGCGGCGTCGCTTTGCCCGGCTGTCGCGGCCCGTGACTCGGAGAGCGCGATCAGGGTGATTGCCGTGTCCCACACAGGCGACCGGCAGGGCTCGAGCCGGGTCGTGCCGTCGGGCTCCCGCTCGATCAGCCGCTCGAGCTGCGTCCAGGCCTCCCGCACCTCGGCCGCGTCGTCGTCGCAGCCCATCGACTTTAAAGCGATGATGCTCCACACGATCGGCGGAAAGATGGCTCCCAGGCCGTCGCTGTGGTCGAACCGCGTCAGCATCCAGCGACGGCAGGCCTGCACGGCCCGGGCCCGCAGCGGCGTGAGTCCGGCCGCCTCGCAGCCCTTGATGATTCGGTCGACGCCCCGGAAGAACCGCGCCCACCCGCTGGTGTCGGCAGGCCGCGGGGGACCGCGGCGGTCACGCGCTGGAAACAACTCGCCGATGCCGCGGTCGGGCGAGATCCTGCGGAGCGGCTTGAAGGCCCACATCAACGACAGCGGCACGATCATCGTCCGCGACCAGGCCGAGACCCGCTGGAGATTCACGGGAAACCAGGCGGGAAGCAGCACAGCCTCTGGGGGAACCGCCGGACATGCCGAGTAGGGCATCTGGCCGAGCAGGGCGAGGTAGAACCGCGTGAAGCTGTTGACCGCCCATGGCCCCCCGGCGGCGACGATCGCGCGGCGACCGCGCACCAGCGCGGGTTCCTCTGCCTCGTGGCCCATCAGTTTGAGGGCGAAGTACGCCTTCACGCTGGCGCTCACGTCGACCGGTCCGCCCGGATAGATCGCCCAACCGCCT
>CAJBSQ010000503.1 GCA_903958265.1 uncultured Planctomycetaceae bacterium | reverse complement strand
GGCGTTCATCGCCCATTCATGAAACGATCACGCCGAATTCACGCGATGATCATGAGCTTCGATCGACGGCGGCCTGGACAGTTGGCAGTTCAGGAGCAAGGCTCAGCCCGCGGCAGCCGCACCTCGAACGTGGCGCCCCCGCCCGGTGTGTCGCGGTAGTCGATGCTGCCGCCGTGCTGCTCCACGATCCCCTTGCAGATCGCGAGCCCCAGGCCGTGCCCCTGATCCGGGAGCGCGGGCCGATCACCGCGAAAGTATCTGCTGAACAGCCGGGGAACGTCGGCTGCCGCGACCCCCGCGCCATGGTCGACAACCGCCACGATGCAGCGATCGGCAGCCACCGCACTTTCGATCGTCACGCGAGTCGTGGGCGGGCTGTGCTCGATGGCGTTCGCGAGCAGATTCACAAACACCTCCTCGAGCGGTTCGCTCCCGCCCCTGACGACGGCAGACGTCACCGCCACCTCGACGACGATCCCGCGGGCGGTGCTGATGGCCGACACGCGATCGACCGCGGCGGAGATGATCGGCTCGATATCCACGGGCTTGAGGTCCGCCGGCTCGATCGCCTGGGCCCGGGCGTAGGTGAGCAGCGATTCGCAGAGCGCCTCGATCCGCACGGCCAGGTCGTGCACCGTTGCGACCGTGTGCTCCAACTCCTCTCGTGGCCGCTGCCGCTGCATCGAGACGTCGGTTTCGAGCATGATCGCATGCACGGGATTGAGCACCTGATGGGCCACGTCGGCGTTGAGCCGTGACTGGTTCACGCGGATCGTGTCGAGCCGGTCGAGCATCCCGTTGATCGTCTCGGCCATGCCCGCCACTTCGGCGTCGACCCCAGCGACGTCCATCCGCTCCTCGAAGTGCCCCGCCCGGATCCGCCGCGCCGTCTCCGTGATGCCGCCGAGCGGCGTCAGCAGGCGGGAGAGCAGCAGCCAGGCGATCGCCAGCGTCGGGAGCAGCACGGCGACCAGGGTAGTGGCCTCGAACATCACCGTCTGCCGGGCGGCCTGAATGACGTCGGCGAGCGGCGTCCCGACGACCAGGATGGCGCCGTCGTCCCCGGCGGTCGCCGCGAGCCTCGCCGACCGGTCCGCGGTGTTCCAGATTCGATCGAGGCGGTCGCCCCACCCCGGATCCCATGACACGGTCGGCGGCAGGTCGTGAGTGGCGATCGCCGAGCCATCGGGCCGCCAGACCCCGCCGAACCACGGGAAGGAGGGAGTTGCCAGGTCGCTCCGGCTTTCGGCGGGCATCACGAACCGCAGCACCAGAGAAGGCTTCCGGTCGGTCGCTCGCCGCACGTCGGGTAGGATCTCGTCCGCGAGTCCCATACCCGGCGCGACGAGCGTCTGCGGTGCGTAGCGGTGCTGAGTTTTCAGGTCGGCGAGCCGGGACCAGAGCTGGGCGTCGACATCGCGGGCCAGTAGGTCTACGGCCAGCAGAAAATGCAGGTAGCGGTTCCCAACCGCCATGACCGTGAAGAACAGTCCGAACCAGAAGGCGAATCGCCAACGCAGCGAACGGACGGGCAACCTAGGCATCGATGATGAATCCGTGGCCGCGGCGGGTCGTGATCAGTTCTTGGCCGAGTTTCTTCCGCAGTCGGAGCACCAGCACGTCGACGACGTTGCTCACCTGCGGCTCGGCTCCCGCGTGGATCGCCAACTCGATCTGCTCGCGAGACACGAGCTTGCCTCGGTGCCGGGCCAGCAGCACGAGGAGGTCGAACTCCATCGGGGTCAACGGGATCCGCGTGCCCCCGCGAGACGCCGTCTTGGCGTCGAGGTCGATCATCACATCCCCCACCAGAATCGCGCTGGTGACCTCCCCCTCGACCCGCCTCAGCACCGCCCGCATTCTGGCGCGGAGCTCCCGCACGGTGAACGGCTTGGTGAGGTAGTCGTCGGCGCCGAGTTCGAGGGCGGTGACGCGGTCGTCCTCCTCCCGCTTGGCCGAGACGACGATCACGGCAACGGCGCTCGTGCGGCGCAGCTTCTCGAGCACATGCTCGCCGTCGAGTTTCGGCAGCATCAGGTCGAGCACGATCAGGTCGATCCGCTCACGACCGGCCAGGTCGAGGCCGGCCAGCCCGTCCGGGGCCTCGAACACGATGCAGCCGTCCTCGCGGAGGCACTGCACGACCGCCCGCCGCGAGGCCTCGTCGTCCTCGACCACCAAGACCCGCGTCGGCTCCGCGGCCGCCAGTTCCGATCCACAATTCCTCATGGCCGCCACTATATTCCATCGGCGGCGAATCACCTGAGGTGGCTCTGCGCTGCGGCCGTGGGCTGTATGATCCCCGCCATGACAGCCATGACAGCCAGCACGCCCACACTCGCCGCCACTCCGCTACTCGCCCCGTGGTCGGGTCCCTATGGAGGCGTCCCCCCGTATGGCCGGGTGCCCGTCGGCGACTTCGCGCCGGCCCTCGAGGCCGGCATGCAGGAGCAGCTTGCGGCCGTGGAGGCGATTGCGGCCGATCCCGCGGCTGCCACCTTCGAGAATACGGTCGCTGCTTTCGAGCGGTCGGCGCGGACGCTCGACCGGGTGATGGCGGTGTACGGCGTGCACACCGGCTGCCTGAGCGACGACGCCCTCCAGGCCGTCGAGCGGACGATGGCGCCGCGGTTGGCGGCGTTCCGCGACCGGATCGTGCACCACGAGGGGT
>CAJBSQ010000502.1 GCA_903958265.1 uncultured Planctomycetaceae bacterium | reverse complement strand
TAGTGGATCACGTCGTACTTCTGGCTCGGCACCATCCACGACTGCGGCAGCATCAGGCCGGCGCCATGGGTCAGCGTGCGGTACATCGCATAGGGATCGGCACCGAACTTGAAGCGTCCTTCGGCAAACCGCAGAGCGGTCGGCAGCGAGCCGGCCAGTTCTCGGGTGCCGTGGCAGGAGGCGCAGACCCGCTCGTAGATTTTCTGGCCGCGGGCCAGCGCCTCCCGCGACCGCTTCGGCTTCGACCAGTCGGTAATGAATCCGGCGTGGTCGATGTCGCGTTCCGCCGCCGGGGCCGCGGCGGCGACCGCCTGCGGATCGGGGGCGAGTTCGGCGGCCCGCTGCGGTCCCCCGCGGACGATCTCGTCGAGGTACCGGACGAGGTCGAGGAACTGCTGCCGGTCGGCGAGCGTGTTGGCGAGACCCATGGGCATCAGCGAGGCCGCGAGTTCCGCCCGCTCGTCGATGGCAGCCACCGGGATCTCCGTCTCGGTCGCGGCCCCCGGTTCGCGGACCACGATCGTCTCGGGTGTCTCACGGGCGATGAGGCCGGAAACCGTGCGACCTTCGTTGGTCACGAGCGTCACGCCACGGGAGGCCGGCCGGATCGATGCCGAGGGATCGAGGATCGACGCGACGAGGTGCTCCGTGAGCTGGTCTCCCTCCAGCGGCCGACCTGTCTTGGGATCGGGAATTGGCAGCGCGAGGTTCGGCCCGATCGACGAGGGCCGCCCGTCGACGCCGTGGCAACGGGTGCAGGTCGACTGCGTCGTATGGAACACGACGGCCCCGCGGCCCGGATCGCCCGCCTCCCGCGCCTCGGTGGCCAGGGCCGCCACGCTCTCCTCGGCCAACGCGTCGGCGAGCATCTGCTGGGCGGGCGCCGGGTTCGCCGCCACAGCGAGCGCAAGCACTGCCGCCCAGCGGCCGGCACCCCCCAGGCGGCTTTCGATGATCAGCGGCATGCGGCCCCCGTCAGCCTTTCTTTGTCCGCTCCCAGGTCTGGCCCGCCTTGGAGCGGGTGGCCCGTTGGACGAGTTCGTCGTCCTTCGTGGTCCCGAAGACCTTGTCGAGAGCCTTGGCGAACTCCGCCTTGTGGTCGTCGCGGAGCTTGTGAGCGTCTTTGAGCTTGTTGTCGGGGAGCGGTGCGATCCGGATCAGCGTGCCCAAGAGCAGTTCCTTCTCCTTCGCGTCGGCGACGTGCCGAATGCACGTGGATTCTATGCGACTCCGTGGAAGAAGGCTGAATACCGCATGGCGTCATCAACGCCCCAGCTGGCCATCCAGCCAAGGGGCGAGCTTTTCCAGCCATAGTCTGGCATGCTCTTTGAGCCCCAGGCCGCTGAAATGCACTCCCTGCCCGCCCGCTTCTCGCCATTCCATCGTGAGGCTATCGGTGTCGGGGCCGGCGAGCGCCGTGCCCTCGGAGCAGACGGCCGCCTGCGCGGCTCGGATGTCGGGCGAGGCCTCGTCACCGGGCACGTGGTAGCTCGCCTGCGCCACAAACCAGGGACTCGCCTTGCCGATGTCGCGGCGCGACGTCGTGATGAGCGTCGTGAGATACTCACGGTAGAGTTCCCCTGGCAGCGTGCGGGTCGGGTCCTGCTGATTCGCATCGCTCTCCCCCTGATGCCAGAGCACCGCCCGGAATCCGCCCGAACCAATGCTCTTCATCCGCTCCAGGAGCATGGCATAGGCGGCGCCGTCGCTCTCCCAGCGGCCATCGGGCACGTGCCGAACGCGGCCCGTGAGCGTGGGCGGATCTGGAAACGAGGCGCCTGCTGGCAGCCATTCGCGGACGCTCGTGGCGCCGATCCCGCAGGCGACAAACCCGATCGGAATACCAAACCGCTCAGCCAACGCGTCTCCCAGTGGCGGTAGGAAGCTGCCCCCGCCACCGCTGGCTCCGGGCTGCGGGTCGTTGGCGGCCTGCCAACGCACGCCGTCGAAGGACACCACCTTGCCGCTGGCGGGCTGCAACTGCTGTTCACCGTGATTGGCTGAATTGGACTGGCCTGCGACGACGAACACTTCTCCCACGCCTACGTTGGCGACGTCGGTTTCGGTCAGCACATTCCCGCCGCCAAAGCCGCGGACCGTGCACCGGTACCAGCCTCCGGCAGGCAGCTCGACCGTGGTGGTAAACGATCCATCGGCCGCCAGCGGTACCCGCTGCCAGGCCTCGGCAGATGCCCCCGCCCCCTCGAACCGCACCTCCAGTTGCTCGATGGCCTGACTGCCGCCTCGCACCGCAACCGTACCGGTGGCCGCCGAATGCCGCTGAACGACCTGCCAATCGAGTGGGCTGTCGAGTCGGATCGTGCCGGGCGATTGAGCAGCCACCTGTTTTGGAGAAAGAGCCAGCAGCACCAAGATGCAGAGTAGGCTCCGAAAGGTGTGGCTCATTTCCATGGCAATGACCTCAGGATGACGAATGACCGGGGATAGGGGATAGCCCGGCCACTGGCACTTCCGCAAGCGTCGGCCGCGGCCAGGGCCGACCCAGTTCGCTGCCTTGTGCCTGCGACGCCCGTCCCCTCGAGCAGATCCCCTCCTGACCCGTGGAGAATGTCGCCATCGCGCCCATTTCTGGCGGCGTCACAATCCGCGGGCTACAGTTCAGGATTCGCGCGCCTCCACCTGCTCTAGATAGCGGGGCCTGGCTGCCTTAATCGCCATTTTTTGCTTCGAGGAACCAATGCCCCCGCTCCTGCAATCCGTCTTGTTCGGTCGTCGGCGGCGGATCACGGACCGAAGCCGGAGGCGCGGCCGCCGTTCGGCAGGCGGCCAACCGGGCATCGAGGGCCTCGAGTCACGGGCCATGCTCGCGGCCGACGACATCCTCGTCGGCCTGGTGGGCAACCGGGTCATGCTCACGCTTGACCCGCAAGGCGCGGCGATCACGAACCTCGCCACCACGTATGACGCACCATCAGCCAGGCTGACGATCACCGCCGCGACGGCGGGCTCGCTCGCCATGGCCGCTCCGGTCAACGGCATCTCCATCAATGCCGTGGCCGACACGATCACGGTGGACCTGAAAAAGATCACGAGGTTCGCGGGCCTCTCGATCGCGGGAGGAGCAAACACAGATTCGGTCAGGATCGGCCCCGGCGGTGTGAACCTCGCCGCCGTCGGCCGAGGAGCGGCCGCACAGGGCTTATCCATCAACACCGGCGCGGGGGCGGGCGACAGCATCGCCATCGCCGGTCAGATCGTGGCGAAGGGAGCGGGCGGTGTGAGCCTCGCAACGATGGGCAGGGGCGTGACTCACGGGATTCAGATGGCGTCCAACGTCGTCACTGCCAGGGGGTCGCAGTGGTTCACCGGCGGCGTGACGCTCTTGAACGGCGTGGCCCTTCAGGCCGGCGGCGACATCTCCTTCTCGTCCACGATCGACGGGTTCGGCAGGCTGCGGCTCTCCGCCGGACGGGTGATCACGATGGCGGGCGACGTCGGCAGTTCGCTGCCCCTGCAGGGCATCACGCTGGCAAACGCCAGCCGTGTGCACGTGGGCGGAGGGCTCGTCCTGGACGGATCGGGCACCGCCGCCGGCACGAGCGGTTTCGTGATCGGGGCGAATGTCCACAACGTCGTGTTCTCTCCCGTTTCCGACGCCCGCACGATCAGCGGATTCGGGGGGGCCGGCATCCGCTTCGCCGGCGGATCGAATGGTTCCCGGATCACGGGCGTGACGAGCATGGGCAATGGCGTGGGGCTGCTGGTCGGCCCCGGCTTCTACAGCGGAACCGTCATCGCCGGCAGTTCCTTCAGCGGCAATGTCGGCCATGGTGTGGCGCTCCAGGCTGCGCGGGGCCTCAGGATCGGCAGTCGGATTGCGGGTGCCGGTAACGAGATCGTCTCCAACGGCGGCTTCGGCGTCGCGGCGACGGGTGTGTGCCCAAGTTCGATCGTGGTGGGGAGCGAGCTTGGCGACAACGCGCTCGGCCAGGTCGAGAACTACCTCGCGAGCACCCTCTCGGGCAACCTGCTCATCCAAAACGGAACGGGGCTACAGCTTCAACTGAACGACGTCGGGCGGGCCGCCTATCGGGCGCAGAAGGCCCGGAGCTATTCCTTCGACGTTGGGGTCGAGGCCTTCGTGGTGTCGGCCCGTTCGACCGGGTGGCTCGACACCCGCACCGCGGTGCTCGACATCGACGCCTCTGTGGGATTCCTGGAGCTGCCGCCGGGGGCGATGAACCCGTCAGGGATGCAGCGGATGATGCTCGGCGAGAATCGCCTCGCCACGTCGCTGACGCCGTTGAAGACGCTTCCCGGGATCGAGTTTGCGAAGAGCGTGCAGTATGTCGGCAGCGACTCGTATGGGCGGCATTACCGCGCCGTCGTGGGGCTCTCCACGTTCGCGGGCATGCTCCCGCTGGCCGACCTGCAGGCAGCCCCGAGCATCGGCCGCGACGGCAGTCCTGTGCCGGTGGACGTGTGGGTGAACGCCCAGGGCAACGTGAGCCGGATCGCGGCGGCGTTCGCGGGCGGCGCGTTCACGATGTCGCTGCGCGGGCAGGGTGCGGCAGGGTTTGTGCCAACGCAGGCCGGAGTCCAGGACGCGGTGGCCAGCGTGCCCACGACCGACTCGATGCCGGTTTTTGGGCCCATGTACCTGCCTGGCACGCCGAACGGCGTCAGCGGCGTGCAGGTGGGCAGCTCCACGCTTGCGATCCCCTTTGGCGGCGGTATGCTCGCGCCTGCCGATTGGTACTTCCCGACGCAGGCCGACGGCTCGATCGACGCCCAGGGCGTGATCTGGCTGCAGCATGCCTCCGGCGCCACCGGCGGCTCGCTCTCCGTGCTGGCAGGCGATCTCGCCCGGCAGACCAACAGCATCGTGGTGGCGGCGTCGCTACCGACCGACATGAACTGGTCGCTCGCTGAAGACCCGGCCCTGCGGGCCGTGGCGTCGTTGTTCGAGGGCGATCGATCGGCGCTCGTCGGCAGCGCGGCGGCGGCCGGCTATGTCGGGGCAGCCGGCGAACTCACGGGGAAGTTCGTGCTCGCCGGTCATTCCGCGGGTGGCGGCTTCGCGACAGCGGTCGCGGCCGACTACGCAGCGCAGAACTCGGCGTCGAACAACCTCGTTGGCGTGATCATGTACGACGGCGTCTCGCCTGGCGCGTTTGACGGCAGCGGCAGTTTCGCAGCGCAGGTGGCCGAACTGGATTCACATGACATCCCTGTCTATCAGGTTGCGGC
>CAJBSQ010000501.1 GCA_903958265.1 uncultured Planctomycetaceae bacterium | reverse complement strand
CCAGGAGGCGAACGGGGAGGCGAAGGGATCGGCGTGAGGATGGCGAGCGTGGGGCTGCCGCAGCCCCAGCGAGACAACTCCTGCCGTCCCGAAGCCGGGATTGGGCTCACCAGCCTGCCTACGTGAGGATGGCGAGCGTGGGCCCCCGCAGCCCAGCGAGACAACTCATGCCGTCCCGCAGCCGAGGTTGGGCTCACCAGCCTGCATGTCGCCGAACTCAGCCTGCCGCAGGAGTGAGGTGCGGGCCGATTCCCGGCTTCTCAACCGGCCGCGACCACCCCGGCGAGGATCTCGGCGGCGGTGCCAACCTGATCGAGGTCGATCCATTCGTCGGCTGTGTGAGCCTGGGCAATCGAGCCGGGGCCAAACACGACGCTGGGCACACCTGCGGCGGTGAAGACGCTGGCGTTGGTGCCATAGCGGGCGGCCGTGCGGTCCGCGGCCGCGCCGCAGCTCCGGGCGGTAGCGGTCAGTTTCTCGACCCACGCCGCGGCCTTCGGGTCGGTCGTGGCGTCGGCGAGGCCGGCACTTTCGAGAAAGGGCTCGTCGTGCTCGATCCGCGCGTCGCCCGAGGCGGCGGCGATCCTTGCGATCGCCTCGGCCCGCGCCTCATGGGGCGATTCGCCAGGCAACACCCGCCGCTCGACCTCGAGGATCGTCAGGTCGGGCACGAGGTTCACGCCCGCGCCACCCCGGATCGTTCCGAGGTTGAGCGTGGGTGGCCCGCAGGGATGGTCGGGGTTCCGCGTGAGCAGTTCGGCGGCCAGTGACTCGAGCGCCAGGATCACTCGGCCCGCGGGATAGATCGCGTTGCTTCCCTGCTCCGGAAACGCGCTGTGGCAGGCGCGGCCAGAGACCCGGATCCGCCACCGAATGGCCCCCTTGTGCTGCATCACGAGGTCGAGCCCGGTGGGCTCAGCCACCACGGCGACCACCGGCCGGCGGCCGACCACCCTGCGGGCCGCGGCGTCCGAGGTGGCCGCGTCGGCGGCGGGCAAATCCCAGAGCCGGGCGATCGCCTTGGCACCGGAGAAGCCAAACTCCTCATTCACGGTCGCCGAGAACACGACCGTCGCCATGCGGGGGCCGCCCGTCGCCAGCAGACGTTCGAGGGCCGCCACCATTGCCGCCATGCCCCCCTTCACGTCACAGCTTCCCCGGCCATACATCCGCCCGTCCCGGACCACCGGGGCGAATGGCTCGATGGTCATGTTTTCCACGGGAACCGTGTCCTGGTGGGCGTCCCAGAGGATGACCGGGGCCCGCGGCACGGTCGCTTCGAGCCGGGCGATGACGTTGTCGCGGCCGGGTGACACGGGCTGGCGGGCCCAGGGCAGTCCGGCGGCCGTGAATCGCTGCACGAGATAGTCGCCGACCCGCCCCTCCAGGTATTCGGGGCCCGACACATCTCGCCCCATCGGGTTGACGCTCGGACGACGGATCAGATCGGCAAGCAGAGCAACGTGGCCGGACATACCCTGCACCCTACCAGACCGGCCGCCGACGTGCTTTCCCGTCCGGCCGTCGAGATGGTAAAATCCGACCACGGTCCTCCGCCGGCATCGTCGATCGACGATGCAGCGTCGCTGGCTCTCCCCTTCGCCCGGTGTTTCATGCTGTCGTTCACGCTCTCCCCCACCACTCAATCGCTCCGCCTATTCGTCACGCCGCTGGCATTTCTAGTCGGGTTTATGGCTCTGCCTGCCGCCGCCGACCTCGCTGCCGACCAGCAGGCGATTCGGGAGTCGTCCCGTCGTTACAAGGAGGCGCTGGATCGCGGCGACGGCAAGGCGCTCGCAGCGATCTGGATGGCCGACGGCGACATCGTCGATGCGGTGGGCAACGTGCTCAAGGGCCGCGACACCGTCGAGGTGCTCGAACCGCCGGCGGCTGGCACTCCTGCGAATGCCAAGCCTGAGTTCACGATCAAAGACACCGGCCTCCGCTTTCTGTCGCCCGACGTGGCGATCGAAGACGGAGCGGTGGAGGTGGTGCCGGCGGACGGGGCCGCCACGCTGCACGGCCGCTTTTCTGCCGTCTGGGTGCGGCACGAGGGTTCGTGGAAACTCGGAGCGCTCCGCGAGGCGCGGGGCGAGCCGGCCTCCGGCTCGGAAACCCTGGCCGACCTGGCCTGGATGGTGGGCGACTGGACCGTTGTCGATGACGCCGTGGGCGGTAAGCCGGCGTCCGGCAAGCCGACCATCGAGATGCGCGTGCGCTGGAATCCCACCCGCACGTTTCTCCTGCGTGACATGACAATCACGCCCCCCGGGGCCGCCGCCGACGCGGCCATTCAGATCACGCAGCGGATCGGCTGGGACCCGCTCTCCAAGGGCATCCGGTCGTGGGTTTTCAGTTCCGATGGCGGTCATGGCGAAGCGGACTGGACTCGCAATGACGGCTCGTGGGTCGCCCGCACCACCGCCGTGCTGCCTGATGGCAGCCAGACCTCGTCACTCAACATCTATCGCTACGACGGCAAAGGTCGTTGTGTGTGGCGGTCGCTGCCGACCCACGTCGGGGGCGAACACATGCCGCAGGTCAACATGACTCTGGTCCGCAAGCCGGGCACTGAAAACACCGAAGGAGCAGGCCGCTGAGGCCTGGACACATCATGCAGGTCACGTCTCGCTTCCGTCCCGGCTGGGCCATTGCCGTCATGGCGGTGGCAACGGTTTCATGGGCACCCCCGGTCGCCCGGTGCCAGCCAGCCGCCGCCACGAAGCCCGCCGCGGCTTCCCCCGCGGCTGCCAAGCCCGCTCCCGCCGCCCCAGCCACCGGCGAGGATGATGGCGACCTGGCCCGCAAGATGGAGATCATGAACAGCCCCCGCTGGCGGAGGGCGATCTTCGAACTCGGCGAGTGGCTCTCGTCGCAGCAGATCTACACGCCGCCGGAAGTGCACAACATCAAAGCCGACTTCAACAAGCGGGTCGCTAGGATGTCGTCGTACGAGTTGGACTACCTGCTCGACGATCTCGACGCGAAGTTCAAGATTCTCGACACGGCCGAGGCCAAGGACGCCCGCCAGTGGGTTGGCCAATACTTGTCGGTGATGTCCGATCAGAAGCGGGCCGAGGCGCTCAAGGATGTCCCTGACGTCGTGAGGATGTCGTCGTCGCAACTCCAGCAGGAGATCGACAAGATCGAGCAGCAGCGGTCAACACTCCAGCAGCAGCAGGCGGCCTTCAACGAGAGCCGTCAGCAGCTCGTCGACCGGGCACAGTCGGCGCGGCAGCAAACGGCGGCGGCGTCGGCCGCAGCGGCAGCCCAGATGCAGTCGGGCAGTTCGTTCTCGCCCTACCGCGGCCAGAGCCAGGGGGGCGGCAAGTTGCCGTTCTCCGACGCCAAGGGCTCGGGCATGAGCGTCGGCGTCGGCCCATTCGGAGCCTACGTGAACATGAACATCGGCAGTTTCTGACCACTGCCCGTCCGGTTTCGCGACTCCGCGGAGACCATCGGGGAAAAGTGGGCTGGTTGGCGAGGACGGGGCGAGGCCTTCGCCGCAGGTGCGGTCGTGCTGGCCGCAAGACGGCCTAGTTTCACACCCCCTCGCCTGCTACTTCTACGGGTTGGGACGCGGCTCCGGCAGTCGGTTGTGCCGGGAGCGGCCCCTTCCAGGAAGGCCTGCCATGCTCCTCCAGCACCCCATGACCGCGGCCAGTCCGCCACGCATCCCGCCGCTCGGCGGCACGGCGCGCCGGCCACGGTTCTCGGTGATGGTGCCGACGTTCGAACCCGATGAGAAACTCGGTGCCGCGCTGGAGTCGGTGCTCCAGCAGGCGGAATCCGCCGCCGACATGCAGATCGCCGTCGTGGACGATGGTTCCACGCCCGGGCACGTCGAGCGGCTCGTCCGGTCGCTCGATCGCTCGGGGCGCATCGAGGTGTTCGCAAACGACCGGCGGCTCGGACTCGCGGGCAACTGGAACCGCTCGATCGCCCTGGCCCGCGGTCAACTCGTGCACCTCCTCCATCAGGATGATTCGGTGCTGCCTGGGTTTTATGCGGCGATCGACCGCGGTTTTCGCAGCGCCCCCGACGTCGGCATGGCCTTCTGCCGGAGCCGCATCATCGATGACTGTGGCCGCCGCATGAAGACCACGTCGCGGCAGCAATGGCTGCCCGGCGTGCTGGCCAACTGGCTGGTCACGATTGCCGAACGGCAGCGGATCCAGACGCCCGCCGCGGTCGTCGCCCGCAGCACCTACGAGAGCGTCGGCGGCTACCGCCCCGAACTCTGTCACGCCCTCGACTGGGAGATGTGGGTGCGGATCGCGGCAGGGCACCGCGTGTGGTACGAACCGCGAGCGCTCGCCAACTACCGTCGGCACGTCGCCAACGAGACCAGCCGCCTGTTCGCCTCGGGTGCCGTCTGGCCAGACATGGCGCGGGCGCTCCGGATCAACGCCACCATGCTCCCCGACTCGCTCCGGGCCTCGACGACCGCCGCGAGCGTCCGCTGGCATGCGGCGTCCGCGATCCGGACCGCCGAGCGACAACTCGCCGCCGGGGCGAGCGACGCGGCGGCGGCCACGCTTCGCGCGATCCCCGACCTACTCGAGGTGCTCTCCGGTCAGCCCGTCTCGGGAGTCGCCTCGCGGCGCCTGGCATCGCTCCGGTCCCGGCTCCGGCAGGAAGCCCCGACGCAGCGGGCCGCATGATCGAGGGGCGGGATCGCCCCATCAGCCCATGAACGACGCCACGATTCTCCCGCTCCGATCGCCGGCAGCCCGCCGCCGTCGGGCGATCGTGTTTGCCCACTTCGACCCGGATGGCGGCTTCGATCCGCACGTCGTGCACGCCGTCACCTCGTACCGACCGTTCGCCGACCGGCTGGTGGTCGTATCGAACGGCAGCCACCGGCTGCCGGCGGAGCTCACCGGGATCGTCGACGACTTCGTGCCACGGTCAAACGAGGGCTACGATTTCTGCGCCTGGAAAGACGGCCTCGCGAAACTCGATCGCGGTGCCTACGACGAGATCATCTGCGTCAACGATAGCGTCTATGGGCCGCTCTTCGACCTTGCCCCGGCTTTCAATCATCCCCGCACGGCTGCCGCAGACCTCTGGGGAATGGTGGTTTCCGATCAGCCAACAAGCCGGGCCATGCCTCGACAGCGACACCTCCAGTCGTGGTTTTTCGGCATGCGTCGCCGGCTGCTGGAATCGTCCTGGTACGACCGCTTCTGGTCGGGTGTCAGACCGCTGGCGACGAAGCGTGACGTGATCGAGCGATTCGAGATCGGCCTGTCGGCGTCCGCCATCGAGGCGGGATTCACCGTGGCCGGGCTGTACGACGCCTCGACCGCGTCGCAGGTCAGCCTCCGCGAGGTGCTGCCGCAGGTATCGCTCCTTGCGCCGCGTCGATCGTGGCGGCTGGTCCGCAAGAGCCGCCGCACCCCCCACAATCCGAGCGAGTTGGTCTGGTGGCGGCTGCTCGAGGCGGGCGTGCCCTACGTCAAAGTCGGCCTGTTCCGGGTGAATCACTACGGGATCGACCTCGGCCGCGTGGTGGCGGCCCTGGGGCGGACAACCCCGTACGATCTCGGGCTGATCCACCGCCATCTGACCCGGTGCGGATGACCCCGGCGGCCCCGGGCCCCCCGGGAAACTGAGCCGACTCGTCGCCTGGAAACGAGCCCTGTATAACTGTGCTGGTTACGGACGGGCCGGCGGGCGACGAGCCCCCGGCTTTTTTAGGACCCGACTTCGTGACGAATTTCACGAAGTCGATTCCTGCGGCCGAAATTCGCACATCGCCAAGCTGAAGTCCCATCCCGCCCGAGGCCCCATGGACGCGATCCTCCCGGTTTTGCTGTTCGTCGCGATCGCGGCGGCGGTCTCGGTCGGCCTCGTGGTGGCCGCGGGGCTGATCGGCCCCCGGCGGTCCGGGGCTGTGAAGGAGATGCCGTACGAGAGCGGCATGGATCCCTTCCACGACACCAAGCGGCGATTTGACGTTCGCTTCCACCTGGTCGCGATCACCTTTCTGGTGTTTGACGTTGAACTGCTGTTCCTCTATCCGTGGGCCGTCGCCAGCCGCTCGGCGGCTGGGATCGATGCCGCCGTGGACGGCGGGCTCGTCTCCTCCCGCGGACTCGTATTTGGTGGCGCGATGCTGTTTATCGCCCTGGTCGTTGTCGGCTTCGCCTATGACTGGCGCAAGGGGGTGTTTCGATGGCGGTAGTGCATTCCGGTTCGTCTGGCGGTCTCGAGCTTCCCGAAAATGTCATGGTCGGCCAACTCGATGCGTTGGCAAACTGGTGCCGCAAGAACAGCCTCTGGCCGATGCCCTTTGCCACGGCCTGCTGCGGCATCGAGTTGATGGCCACGGGAGCCGCCAAGCACGATCTGGCGCGGTTCGGAGCGGAGGTCTTTCGCTTCAGTCCCCGGCAGTGCGACCTGATGATCGTCGCCGGCCGGGTGGTGATGAAGATGCTTCCGGTGCTGCAGCGGATCTGGCAGCAGATGCACGAGCCGAAGTGGTGCATTTCGATGGGCGCCTGCGCCAGCACCGGCGGCGTGTTCGATACCTATGCCGTCGTGCAGGGTATCGACCGCTTCATCCCGGTCGACATGTACGTGCCGGGCTGCCCACCGCGGCCCGAGCAGCTCATTCAGGCGATCATCGACCTGCAGGACACGATCCAGCGCGAAGGCACGATCACGGGCCGCGAGTTTGACACCGCAGGTCGCCAGCTCCGGAAGCGGGCCCTCGTGGAGATGGCCGGCCCGCTGACGAGCGACGCCTCGCGAAACCCCATGCTCCAGCGGGAACTCGCCGCCGCCGCCGACGCCGTGGCCGCGAAGACCTGACCGCCGACCGACTCACCCACCACCCATTTACCCACCTACCCATCACGCCTGTCTCCGCCCATGCCTTCCATGCCCCTCGCTGTCGACGACATCCTCGGCGGTCTAGCCGCCCGGTGCGGCGATGTGGAAACGAGTGTCTTCCGCGGCCAGACCCGGGTGGTCGTGCCGGAGCCCCGGTCGTTCGAGGCCCTCGCGTGGCTCAAGGAGCAGGGCTTTGATCTCCTCATCGACGTCACCTGCGTCGACTACCTCGAGTATCCCGGTGCCAAGCACCGCTACGGCCTCGTCTACCTGCTCGTCTCGACGGCCACCAACTGCCGGCTCACGGTCCGTGTGTTCGTCGACGATCCCGACCCCACAGTGAAGAGCGTGGTGCCGCTCTGGGCAGCAGCCAACTGGCTCGAGCGCGAGGTCTGGGATCTGTTTGGCATCCGCTTCTCAGGCCACCCCGATCTGCGACGCCTCGTCATGCCGCAGGAGTTCACCGCGCACCCGCTCCGCAAGGACTACCCGCTTCAGGGCCGCGGCGAACGCCACAACTTTCCGATCATCACCCGCGACCACAGCTGACCCCCACCCATGTCCATCGCCACTCCAGAGTTTGGCACCGCCGGTCCGGAGGCGGGAGCTCGTTCCGAGGACTACCTCTGGACGCTCAACTTCGGCCCGCAGCATCCTGCCACCCACACCACGCTCCGCCTCGTGCTCAAACTCGACGGCGAACGGGTCGTCGACGCCATGCCGGAGATGGGCTACCTCCACTCAGGCTTCGAAAAGATCGGTGAGCACCTCAGCTTCAATCAGTACGTCACGGTGACGGACCGGATGAACTACATCTCTCCGATGGCCAACAACGTGGCCTGGCACGGCGCGGTCGAGACCCTGCTGGGCATCGAACTCACGCCGCGATGCACCTACATCCGGACGATCATCGCGGAGCTGGCCCGGATCAGCGACCACCTGCTCAGCAACGGGGCCGTGGGCCTCGACACCGGGGCCTTCACCTTCTTTCTCTACGGCTTCTACCAGCGGGAAGTCATCTACGATATTTTCGAGACGCTCTGCGGAGCCCGGTTCACCAACTCCTACACCCGCGTCGGCGGCGCCTCCCACGACTTCACGCCGCTGGTCATCGAGAAGATCCGCATCTTCCTCAAGAACTTCCCCAAGACGCTCAACGACATGGAGCGGCTGCTGACGCGAAACCGCATCTTTGTCGACCGCACCAAGGGCGTGGGGGTGCTGACTAAGGAAGAGGCGATCAACGGCGGGGCTACCGGGCCGGTGGCCCGGGCCAGTGGCGTGACCCGAGATCTCCGTAAGGACGACCCCTATCTCGCCTACGGCGATCTCGATTTCCAGGTCTGCTGCGCCAGTGCCGGCGACTGCTACTCCCGCTACCTCGTCCGCATGCAGGAGATGCGCGAGAGCCTCCGGATCGTGGCCCAGGCGCTCGAGAACCTGCCGGCCGGGCCCGTCGACGTGGGCATCGGCCAGCGGGTCGCGCGGCCCACGAAGCAGCAGGTGTATTCGACGATCGAGGGCACGATCTCGCACTTCGAACTCTCGATGAGCAACCGCGGCTTCGAAGTGCCCCACGAGGAATCGTATGCCGCGACCGAGGCCCCCAACGGCGAACTCGGCTTCTACATCGTGGGTGACGGCAGCGAGAACGCCTACCGGGCCCGCTGCCGGCCGCCGAGCGTGCTTCACTTCGCCCTCTTCCCGCAGCTGATCCGCGGCCACACGCTCTCCGACGTCGTCGCCGTGCTCGGCAGCCTCAACATCATCGCCGCGGAACTCGACCGATGATCGCCAAGCGCAGCGTGCTCACCGACGAGATGGTTGCCAAGATCGAGGCGCTCGCGCCCCGGTATCCCAACCGCCAGGCGCTCACGCTCCCGGCCCTGCACATCGTCAACGCCGAACTGCGGCACGTGCCACTCGAGGCCGTGGCCGAGATCGCCGCCATTCTGGGGCTGGCCCCGGCCGAGGTGCAGGACACGCTCAGCTTCTACCAGTTCTTTTATCAGGCGAAGCCGCACGGCACGGTCCGGGCGTTTGTCTGTCGGTCGATCTCCTGTGCCCTGCGCGGCGGCGACCAGCTGCTCGAACACCTCTGCCATTCAAACGGCATCCAGCCGTATGGCACCACGGCCGACGGATCGCTCACGATCGAGCCTGCGGAGTGCCTCGGGGCCTGCGACTTCGCTCCGTGCATCCTCGCCAACGACGACCTGCTCATGAACATGACTCCCGACACTGCCACGGCTGCACTCAAGCAGCCCCGGGCCAAGGCGACCTGACCATGCAGCCATTCAAGCCCGTGCTCCTCGAGGCCGTCGGCGTGTCCGACGGGTACACGCTCGCCAGCTACAAGAGCCGCGGCGGCTACGCGCCGCTCGAGACCACGCTCTCTGAAAAGAAGCCCGCCGACGTCGTCGAGATGGTCAAGGCATCGGGCCTCCGCGGCCGCGGCGGCGCCGGCTTCTCCACCGGCCTCAAGTGGACGTTCCTGCCGAAGGACCATCCGGGCCCGATCTACCTCTGCATCAATGCCGATGAGAGCGAGCCGGGTACGTTCAACAATCGGATCCTGATGGAGGACGACCCCCATCAGGTGATCGAGGGGATCATCCTCTCCGCCTACGCGACGCGGGCCTCCACTGCCTACCTCTACCTGCGGTACGAATACCCGCGGAGCTGGCATCGCCTCCAGGCGGCGATCGACGAGGCCTACGCGGCCGGCTATCTCGGGACCAACATCCGCGGCAGCGGCTTCTCGCTCGAGCTCTACCTGCACCGTGGCGCGGCGGCCTACATCTGCGGCGAGGAAACCGGCCTGATCGAGAGCCTGGAGGGCAAGCGGGCCTGGCCGCGGATCAAGCCCCCGTTTCCGGCGATTGAGGGGCTGTTCCGCAAGCCGACGGTCGTCAACAACATCGAAACGATGGCCTGCGTGGCGCAGATCGCCCGCCGTGGCGTCGACTGGTTCAAGTCGATCGGCGTGCCGGCCGACCCGGCCAACCCCCGTGATCCGGGCTCCTACGGGCCCAAGCTCTACTGCCTCTCCGGACACGTCGAAAAGCCCGGGTGCTACGAGGCGCCGCTGGGCATCACCGCCCGCGAACTCATCGACCACTTCGGCGGCGGTGTGTGGAAGGGACGTCGGGCCAAGGCGGTGATCCCCGGTGGCATCTCGATGGGACTCATGACCGAGAGCGAACTCGACACGCCGTTGGATTTTGCCGGCCCCGGCAAGGTGGGCTGCCTCGGCCTGGGCACGGCGGCCGTGGTGGTGATCGATGAGACGGTGAGCATCGTCGACTTCCTGCACAACTCCTGCCGATTCTTCGCCCACGAGTCGTGCGGCCAGTGCACGCCCTGCCGAGAGGGCACGAGCTGGTCGCTGCGACTGTTGGAGCGGATCAAGGCGGGCAAGGGGCGGCTCAAGGATCTCGACATCCTGCTTGAAATCGGATCCACGATGGGCATGATGCCCGGCAGCACGATCTGCGGTCTGGCCGACGGCGCCGCCTGGCCGATCAAGAACGCCATCAAGAAGTTCCGTGGCGAGTTCGAAGACACCATCAAGCGGACCAATCCAAGCGGCTGGATGGTGACCGACCCCGTGCCCGCCCTGCCGATCGTCGGAGCCCACTGATGCCAGTCGTCATCGTCGACGGAACGGAAATCGAGATCGGGGCCGACGAGCGGCTCAACTGCATCGAGGCAGCCCGCCGCGCCGGGAAGGAGATCCCCCACTACTGCTGGCATCCCGGGCTGTCGGTCGTCGCCAGCTGCCGGATGTGCCTGATCGAGACCGGCCAGCGGGACGCCGCCACCGGCAAAGTAACGATGGTGCCGAAGCTCGTCCCCGGCTGCCAGACTCCGGTCAAGGACGGGACGGTGATCGTCACCGAGAGTCCGCTGGTGACGGAGAGCCGGGCGCGGGTCGAGGAGGCCCTGCTGATCGACCACCCGATCGACTGCCCGATCTGCGACAAGGCGGGGGAGTGCCTGCTGCAGGACTACCACTTCGAGCACGGGCAGCCGGAACGCCGCGCCGACCTCCATGCCTTCTCCAGCCGCAAGCGGGACGTCGGCCCGACTGTCACGCTGTTCGTCGACCGTTGCATCATGTGCACCCGGTGCGTGCGGTTCACCCGCGAGATCTCGGGAACCAGCGAACTGATGGTGACCAGTCGCGGCGCGAAGGAGGAGATCGACGTCTTCCCAGGCCATCCGCTCGCCAACAAACTCTCGGGCAACGTGGTCGACCTCTGCCCCGTGGGCGCCCTCGGCGACAAGGACTTCCTCTATCAGCAGCGGGTCTGGTTCCTGAAGCGGGAGGCCAACGTCTGCGGCGGCTGCTCGGCCGGCTGCTCGATCTTCACCGAGCACAACCAAGACGCCGTGTATCGGCTGAAGCCCCGAGAAAATCCCCACGTCAACAAGTGGTGGATATGCGACGACGGCCGCTATGGCTGGCATCACCTCCACGATGCCTCGCGGATCCTCGAAGCATCTCGACGGTCGCCGTCGCCTGCCCGTCGCGGCAATGGCGCTGCCACGCCGGCGGTCGAAACCGTCGAGTGGGCCGAGGTCGTGACGAAACTCCGCGATGACCTCAAGGCGGCCGGACGGCTGGCCGTGGCAGTCTCCCCGATGCTCACCGTTGAGGAGGCGTGGATGCTCTGCGCCGTCGCGCGGTCGATCGACCCGCAGGCCTTCCTGGCGATGGGCTTCGTGCCGACGTCGGGGGCCGACGAATCCTTTCCAGGCGGGTTCACGATCCGCGGCGAGAAGTGCCCCAACCGCCGCGGTGTCGAGGAGGTGCTGGCGGTGTATGGCGCCGGAGGTCGGTCGTGGACCGATCTCGTCGCCCACGTCTCGGCCGGCAGTGCTGACGCGGCCTGGATCACCGCCGGCTACCCGGGCCCCTGGATCGACACGGCCGCCGCCGACGCCTTCGCCGGCCTCGGGCACCTTGTCGTGCAGGACCTGTTCGACTCACCGTTGATGCGGCTCGCCTCGTGGCGGCTTCCGGCCACAGGCTTTGCGGAGCGGAACGGCACCTGGGTCAACGTCGCCCACCGGGCCCAGAGTTTCCGTCAGGCAATCCGTCCGCCGGCAGGCGTCTGGCCAGAGGGCCGCCTGTTCTGGAACATGCTCGGCCGCCGTGGCCTCTATGACCCTGTCGCGGTCCGCCATCAGATCGCCGGTTCGTCGGCGGCGCTGGCCGCGCTGGCCGGCGACATGCCCCCCACGGGCGTCGACCTTCGCATCCACCAACTCGCCTGACCACCCCCATGACTGCCTTGCTTCCCTCGCTCCCTACCATCGTTGCCCTCGTGAAGATCGGCCTGCTCGTCGGCGGCCTGATGACGGCGGCGGCCTATCTCGTGCTCGTCGAGCGGTGGATGGCGGCCTGGGTGCAGGACCGCAAGGGCCCCAACCGAGTCGGGATTCCGCTCACGAAGATCCGGCTGTTCGGCCTCGGGCAGCCGCTCGCCGACGGGCTGAAGATCATCCTCAAGGAGGATTTCACGCCGCGGCACGTCGACAAGGTGCTCTACACGGCCGCGCCGCTGGTGATCCTCGCCGCATCGCTGGCCATCTTTGCGGCGATCCCCTTCGGCAGTTCGCTGCCGCCCATCCCGGCGCTCGGCCTGACCGGCGAGGAGCCGCTCCTCGTGGCTCCGGGCCTCGACGTCGGCGTGCTCTGGGTCTTCGCGCTCTCCAGCATCGCGGTCTACGGCGTGCTCCTCGGCGGCTGGGCAAGCAACAACAAGTACGGCTTTCTGGGCGGCCTTCGCTCCAGCGCGCAGCTCGTCGCCTATGAGATTCCGCTTGGGCTCGGACTGCTCGGTGTGGTGCTCGCCGCCGGGTCGCTGAAACTCGACGTGATCATGGACGCTCAGGCCTCGAGCGGCGTCTGGTATGCCTTCGCCCAGCCGCTCGGCTTCCTCGTCTTTCTGGTCGCGAGTTTTGCGGAGGCGGCCCGGCTCCCCTTCGACCTTCCCGAGGCCGAGCAGGAACTCGTCGGCGGCTACCACACCGAGTATTCGGGCATCAAGCTCCTGCTGTTTCTCGTGTCCGAGTTCCTCCACATGGTTACGGCCGCGTTCCTGATCGTGATCATGTTCCTCGGTGGCTGGCACCTCTGGGGCCTGACGGGCTCCGGGCCCGTCGAGACCTGGGTCGTGGCCTTCATCCGGTTTGCCGTGCTCTCGGCCAAGATCCTGGGCGTGATCCTGTTCTTCATGCTTGTCCGCTGGAGCTGGCCGCGATTCCGCTTCGACCAGCTGATGAATCTCGCCTGGAAGGTGATGCTTCCGCTGGGGCTGGCCAATCTCGTGACCGTGGCCGCGGTCGAGGAGTTCCGGCCGCAACTCAGCGCCGCCCTCGGAGCGGGTTGGGCGCAGGCCGCGGCGATCGGGCTGCCCTGGGGCGTGTTCTTCATCGGCTGGATCGCGGCGGGGATGCTCACGCCGTCGGGCACCGACAACACGCCGATCCGCACCCCCGGACCGCTCGATGCGGAACACGTGCTCGGCGCGTCGACACGCGAACTGGTGGAGGTCTGAGATGAAACCGTCCGATCCGTCGATCACCTGGCTGGAGGAGAAGCCGCTGGGGCTGGCCGAGCGGCTCTACCTGCCGCTGTTCGTGAGCGGACTGACGACCACCGCCCGGCACCTCGTGAGCCCCAAGGTCACGGTCAGTTATCCCGAGCAGCGGCCGAAGGTAGGAAACCCGTTGATCTACCGCGGCGTTCATCGGCTCAACCGCGACGACGACGGCCGCGTGAAGTGCGTGGCCTGCTTCCTCTGTGCCACCGCCTGCCCCGCCCACTGCATCGACATCGTGGCCACGGAGAGCCCCTGGCCCGACCGCGAGAAGTACCCCGAGAGTTTCCAGATCGACGAACTGCGGTGCATTTTCTGCGGGATGTGCGAGGAGGCCTGCCCGGTCGACGCAATCGAACTGACGAGCCTCCTTGACCTCACCGGCAAGAGCCGCGAGGAGATGATCTTCGACAAGGAAAAACTGCTGAGCGTCTACGACATGACGAAGGACGCCGAGCCGATGAAGTCGACGGCGCTGGGGGGAACGCTGTGATTGCCTCCCTGCTGCCCCTCCTCTCTCCCGGCACGCTGCTGGCAGCGGCCGTGACCTCGACGGCGGCGAGTCTCTGGCTGCTCCTGCCTCGCGGCCTGACGGGCACCGCCGAGCGGACGAGCCGCTGGCTCGGGAGCCTGCTCGGCCTGGCGGCCCTCGCCGGCTTCATCGCCACCGGCCATCGCCTCGGCGGCCTCGGCGACGAAGCGGTGTTCTTGATCGTGTCGCTGGTGGCGGTGATCTCCGGGGCGGCCACGGTCGTATCACGGTCGCCGGTGTACGCCGCGATCTGGTTCGCCCTGGCGCTTGCCGGTGTGGCGGGCGTGCTGCTCGTGCTGGGGGCCCAGTTCCTCGGTGTGGCGACGATCGTCGTCTACGCCGGTGCGATCCTCGTGATGTTCCTGTTCGTGCTCATGCTGGCCCAACCGGCAGGCATGGCCCCCTACGACCGCGTGTCGAACGAACCGCTGCTCTCGGCCGTGGCCGGAGCGGTGCTGCTCGGCATCCTCTCCCTCACGATCGGCCGGCTCACGGCCGAACCACCGGCCTGTTGCCTGATG
>CAJBSQ010000500.1 GCA_903958265.1 uncultured Planctomycetaceae bacterium | reverse complement strand
TCATCAGCCGGAAGACCGGTGCGGAGGTGCCATTGAACGGGCTATCCTTTTACCTCTGCGAGAGGGCACGCTGGAGGTGGCCAAAGGGCATCGGACACCCCGCACGCTTGGCCGATGATACCGCACCGACGTGTGACGCGCTGCCCTGCCACGAGGCCGCCGTGCGGAGGAGCGGGAGAGAAGCGATGCTGCCGGCGGTGCTGGGAAGGGCCCCGCGACGGGAGTCCGTCGACTGTTCGTCACCGGTCGCACGCTTGTGGAAGTGCTGGCGACCGTCCTATCCTTCCGCACACGTCCGTGTGGGTCGCCTGCTCCCCGCCGTAGCCCGCGACGGCCGGCGTGAGGTGTTCGGTCGACCGTGAGGCTTTCCCCCATGCTCGTGCGGCGTTTGATCTGCCTGACCATGCTGTCCGCGTTCCCGATCCCCTCGGTCGCGGCGGACGATGCCGATGTCATCGTTTACGGCTCGACGCCGGGCGGGTTCTGCGCCGCGATCGCCGCCGCCCGCGAGGGGGCGACGGTGATCCTGCTCGAGCCCACGGATCACGTCGGCGGCCTTTCGACGGGAGGCCTGAGCCACTGCGACTCCAATCAGATGGTCCGGGCTACGTTGATGGGGCTGTTCGACGAGTGGCACCGCCGGGTGGTCCGGGACTACACCGACCGCGGCCTGGCCGCTCCGTACGATCCGACGCGGAAAGATCAGGCACGCTGGACCTTCGAGCCCCACGTCGCCATGCGGGTGACCAGGCAAATACTCGCAGAGAGCGACGTCACGGTGCTGACCGGCCAGGTGCTCGACTCGGTGGTCAAGCAAGGACCGAGCATCACGGCCCTCGTCACCAAGCGGGGCAGGTTCACCGCCAAGGTCTTCGTGGACGGGTCGTACGAGGGCGACCTGATGGCGGCGGCCGGTGTCGAATCGACCATCGGCCGCGAGGGACGGGCCGAGTTCGGCGAATCGTACGCCGGCAAGCGGTATCCGAAACCGGCCATGAAGATCAGCGGGATCAGCGACGACGGCGGCCTGTTGCCGCTCGTCACGACCGCCGATGCCGGCCCCGAGGAGGCGGGTGACGAAAACGTGATGACCTACAGCTTCCGGCTCTGTCTCACGAAGGATCCCGCAAATCTTGTCCCTCTGCCCGTCCCGGCCAGCTACGACCCTGCCCGCTTCGAGCTCGCGCGGCGGACGCTCGCGGCGGGGGCCCGCGTGGGCTTCGATCTCTACCCGTTGCCCGGGGGGAAGTTCGACGGCAACAACTCGATCGGGGGGCAGATCTCGCTGGGGCTGATCGGCGGCGGCAACCGCTGGCACGCGGCCGACGAGGACGAGCGGCGGGCCATCTGGGAGGCGCACAAGCAATACACGCTCGAGTTTCTGCACTTCCTGCAGACCGATCCGGCCGTGCCGGACAAGGTCCGCAAGCAGTACGCCGGTCTCGGGCTCTGCCGCGACGAGTTCGCGGACACCGATCACTTCCCCCCGGCGCTCTACGTGCGGGAGTCGCGCCGGATGAAGGGGATGGCGGTGCTCTCGCAGCGGGACATCATCGAGGCAAGGGAGAAGGAAGACGCGATCGCGATCTCATCGTTTCCCATCGACTCCCACGACTGCCAGCGGGTGGCCTTGCCAGGGGGCGGCGTGATCAACGAGGGCACGATCTTCCCGGTCCGGGTCAAGGGCACCGGAGTCGGCTATGCGTATCACGTTCCCTATCGCGCCATCCTGCCGAAGCCGGAGCAGTGCACCAACCTGCTCGTGCCGGTAGCTCT
>CAJBSQ010000499.1 GCA_903958265.1 uncultured Planctomycetaceae bacterium | reverse complement strand
GGGCGAGGATACGCCCAAGGCTCCTCGAGCGTTCGCCGACCCCCTTCGCCTACCCGCCCTCGCTTACGGAGACGACGCTCCACATAAACGAGAAGCGGTCTAGCGAACCGACTTGGCTGAGAACTCGGCCAGCCGCGTGACGTCGGCAACGCCGTCGTCGCGGGCGATCCAGAACCGCAGACCCGCGACGTGTCGCATGCGGTGGCCGCCGGTGAACGACCCGAAGGCGGGCATCACCAGCAGCGACTCCTCGGCCACGAAGCACCTGTCTGTCATTCGATCCCGGCCGCTCGCCGTGATCGACACGGTGGGGTGCAGGTGGCCGGCGATCGTGAAACACGTGCGGCCCGGTTCGGGGAGTTCGGTTGCGGGCTCGTGGACGAAGTGGAACGGGGGCTCGTCGTGCGTCCGCATGCAGGAGTCGATGCCGAGCGAGGGAGGAATCTTACCGATGACGCGGTCGTGGTTGCCGACGATCAGCATCACCTCGGTGCCCGCGATCCGCGCCCGGGTCGCGGCAAACTCGTCGAACACCTCCGCGGTGCAGCCGCCGCGGGCGTGGAACAGGTCGCCGAGCACGATCAGGCGGCGGGCCTTCGTGGTGGCGACGAGCCGCTCGAGGCGGGCGAGGTCGGCCTGGGCCGAGCCCTCGGGGACCGCGATGCCGGCCCGCCGAAACGTCGCCGCCTTGCCGAGGTGCACGTCGCCGATCAGGAGAGTGGCCGTGGCCGGCAGAAACGCCGCCCGCCCCGGCAGGAGCAGGATGTCGGCCGAACTCTCGGCAAGCGGCAGTGAGTCAGCGACGTCGATCCGCACCGGCAGCCTCCGACCCTCATTCTTACAGGATCGTGAGGCAGCAGGTCACTCGCTCCGATGGCGGGGGTCAGGGTTTTCCGGCCGCCTGCTCCAGATCCCGGGCCATGTCGGTGATCCGTGCGAGCCAGTCCTTCGTCGAGAGCCGCGACTGGACAAACTCGGCCCAGATCGGAAAGGCCAGCGGCGAGATCCGGGGCGTGGACACTACCCGGATGTGCTTGCCGGCGATCGCCTCGACCGCGTCGTGGAGCCGACGAAACTCGAACTGCTGTTCCAGCACCTCGCGGCGGGCCTGGGCGAGAAGCATGTTGCCCGCGTCGTGCTCGGCCAGCACGTCGAAGATCAGGCCTGCCGACGCCTGGGTCTGCCGGTCGCTCCGCGATCCGCCCGCGACGAGCCCCGCCACGCGGGCGATCTCCCGGAAGTGACGGCGGGCCATCTCGGTCGAATTGAGGCAGGCGAGCAGGTCGTCGAGCAGGTTGACGGGCGAGAGGAGCTGCCGCCAGGCCCGCTCGTCGGCGACCACGGCGTCGGGGCCGGAGAGTTCGAAACCCCAGTCGTTGCAGGCCAGCGTGAGCGTGCTCGGCGTCGAGCGTGCGATCCGCCAGGCGACGAGCGCCGCGAGGCCCTCGTGCACGAGCCGTCCGGCGAACGGAAACACGAACACGTGGTGGCCGTCGCGGCCCTGCCAGGTCTCGACGAGGAGCGTGTCGTGGTCGGGGAGCCGACTCCAGCGCGACTGGATCTCGAGCAGCGGCAGCACGGCAGCCACCTCGCGGGGAGCGGTGGTGATGCCGCCGGGAGCGGTCGCGTCGCGGACCAGGTCGAGGACAGCGGAGGAGAGGAGCGTGGAAAGCGGCATCCGACCGCCGTTCCAGCGGGGCACCTGCAGGGCGATGGTCGCCCGGCTTCGCTTCACCCAGGCAGTGAGGCCGTCGAACCGGAAGAGCACCAGCGGTCGGCCCGCGAACAGGAAGCGATCCCCGGCGTTGAGCCGTGAGATGAACGACTCCTCGACCGTGCCGAGCCGGCCACCGCGGAGCCACTTCACCTCCACCGTCGCGTCGCCGGCGATCGTGCCGATGCTCATCCGGTGCCGGCGGGCGAGGGCCTTGCTGGCGATGTACCAGCGGCCGAAGCGTTCGACGATCTTCGCGTAGTCGGGGTAGGCAGCGAGGGCGGGTCCGCCCCGGGCCGCGAAGTCGATCGCCCAGCGCCACGAGGCGTCGTCGAGGTCGGCGAAGGCCCGCGTGCGGCGGACCTCGGCGAGCAGGTCCTCCTCGCGAAAGCCGCCGCTGCAGGCGACGGTGACGATGTGCTGGGCGAGGCAGTCGACCGCGGCGGTGAGCGGAACGCGGGCTTCGACCACGCCCTCGGCCACCGCGCCGCGGGCCGCCGCGCACTCGATCAGTTCGAGGGCATGGGTCGGCACGCAGACGAGCCGGCCGACGGCGCCCGGGGCATGGCCGCTGCGGCCCGCCCGTTGGAGGAGCCGCGAGATCCCCTTGGGGCTGCCGATCTGGAGCACCTGCTCGATCGGGCCGAAGTCGACGCCGAGATCGAGGCTCGACGTGGCGACCACGCACTTCATCGTGCCGCTCCGGAGGCCGTCCTCGGCCCGGCTCGTCTCGGCGGCGATCCCCCGGAAGCTCGAGATCGAGACTTTGATTCCG
>CAJBSQ010000498.1 GCA_903958265.1 uncultured Planctomycetaceae bacterium | reverse complement strand
ATCATCGATCCCACGATCGGCGTGGTGAAGGCCGACGTCGGCGTCAAGGACGGGAAGATCGTCGGCATCGGCAAGGCCGGCAACCCGAGCACGATGGAGGGCGTCACGGCCAACCTCGCCGTCGGGCCCGCCACCGACGCGATTTCAGCCGAGCACCTGATCCTCACGCCGGCCGGAATGGATTCCCACATCCATCTGATCTCGCCGCAGCAGGTCTATGCCGCGCTGTCCAACGGCGTCACCACCTTCTTCGGCGGCGGCATCGGCCCCACCGACGGCACCAACGGCACCACGATCACCTCGGGGCCATGGAACCTGGAGATGATGTTCCGGTCGATCGAGGGGCTGCCGATCAACTTCGGCCTGCTCGGCAAGGGCAACTCCTCGGGCAGGGCTCCGCTCGTGGAGCAGGTGCTCGCCGGCGCCGCCGGCTTCAAGATCCACGAAGACTGGGGCACCACACCGGCCTGCATCCGGGCCTGCCTCGAGGTGGCCGACGACATGGACGTGCAGGTGAGCATCCACACCGACACGCTCAACGAGTCGGGCTACGTGGAAGACACGATCGCCGCGATCGACGGCCGCACGATCCACACCTTCCATTCGGAGGGCGCCGGCGGCGGCCATGCGCCCGACATCATCAAGGTTACGGGCGAGCCCAACGTGCTGCCGAGTTCGACGAACCCCACGCTCCCCTACGGCGTCAACAGCGTGGCCGAACTCTTCGACATGATCATGGTCTGCCACAATCTCAACCCGAGGATCCCGTCCGACGTAGCCTTCGCGGAGAGCCGCGTGCGGGCCGAGACGATCGCCGCCGAGGGCGTGCTCCACGACATGGGCCTGATCTCGATCATCTCCAGCGACTCGCAGGCAATGGGCCGCGTGGGCGAGACCTTCCTGCGGGCGATCCAGACGGCCGACCACATGAAAAAGGTCCGCGGCCCGCTCCCCGAAGATGCCCCCGGCAACGACAACTTCCGCGTCCTCAGGTTCGTGGCCAAGGTGACGATCAATCCCGCGATCACGCAGGGCATCGGCCACGTGCTCGGCTCGATCGCCCCGGGCAAGTTGGCCGACCTCGTGCTCTGGGAGCCGGCATTCTTCGGCGCCAAGCCGAAAATGGTGATCAAGGGGGGCATGATCAACTGGGCCAGCATGGGAGACCCCAACGCTTCGCTTCCCACGCCGCAGCCGATGCTCTATCGGCCGATGTTCGGCGCCTTCGGAGACGCCCTCCACCGCTCGTGCATCACCTTCACGTCGAAAGCGGGCCACGATAGCGGCCTTGCCGAGCGTTTCGGGCTCCGGCGAAAGGTGATGCCCGTCTACGGCACGCGGACGCTCACGAAGCGCGATATGGTCCGCAACGACACCCTCGCGAAGATCGAGGTCGATCCGCAGACTTTCGCAGTGAAGGTGAATGGGCAGCATGCCACCGCCCCGCCGGCCAAGAAACTGGCTCTCAATCAGCTCTACTTTTTCAGCTGACCCATGCCACTCACCGCCGGACTCTCCGAAAGCCTCGCCCTCTGCCTCACGGCGGTCACGGTAGGAGCGGTGCACACGCTCCTCGGCCCCGATCACTACGTCCCCTTCGTGGCGATGTCACGGGCGGGCGAGTGGTCGCTCGGCAAGACACTCCGCGTGACCGCCACCTGCGGCCTGGCCCACGTGGCAGGTTCGGTCGTGATCGGCTTCATCGGCCTCGCCCTCGGGTTGGCGGTGCTGCGACTGGAGACGCTCGAAGCCTTTCGCGGCGACGTGGCCGCCTGGCTGATGATCGGCTTCGGCCTGGCCTACATGACCTGGGGCCTCGTGCAGGCCTCGCGGTCACACGGCGGCCCGCATGAGCACTCCCATGCCCACGCCGACGGCACGGTGCACTCGCATCCCCACGCTCACGACACGGCCCATCTGCACGTCCACGCTGGTCACACCCCGCCTACCGCTGCGGCGGCGGCCCCGGTCTGGTCGCCGTGGCTGTTGTTTCTCGTGTTCGCCTTCGGCCCTTGCGAACCGCTGATTCCGCTCCTGATGTATCCGGCCGCCAAGGCGAGTTGGTGGATGGTGGCGGCAGTCGCCCTGGCCTTTGCCACCGCGACGATCGTGACGATGTCGGCCGCCGTGGTGGTGCTGCGGAGCGGCGCGACCTTCCTGCCGGCAAAGGGTCTGCAGCACTACGCCCACGCCTGCGCCGGCGCCGCGATCCTCGCGTGCGGCGTCTTGATCACGCTCGGGCTGTGAACAGTCCGGCCGCAACCACGACTCGCGTCGCTCTTCGCCGCGATCAGAAAATCGCCATGTACTGGGCTTGGATGGCGGTGCCCGTATAGCCGGCACGGTAGGGATAGAGGTAGTTCTGCGCCGGCGAACT
>CAJBSQ010000497.1 GCA_903958265.1 uncultured Planctomycetaceae bacterium | reverse complement strand
CTCACCTGCGACGGCGAGCCGGCTGGCACGATCACGTCGTCGTGTGCAGCCCCACGGCTCGGCGGTGCCGCCTGCCTCGCCATCGTGCATCGGCGCGGACTGGCAGCCGGAGTGCATCTCCGCGTGCTCGACCGCGCGGCGCGGATCGTCGGGGCCGCCCCGCACGCGGCCGAGAATCAGGAGGGTCCGCGATGAACCCGCCGCCCGATG
Source organism: uncultured Planctomycetaceae bacterium (assembly GCA_903958265.1). Taxonomy (GTDB): domain Bacteria; phylum Planctomycetota; class Planctomycetia; order Pirellulales; family UBA1268; genus QWPN01. The sequence continues at coordinate 1,459 of CAJBSQ010000497.1, read as the reverse complement.
ACGACGAAGTGCTGCTGGCGACCCGGCGGTTCACGGTGGTCCGTCGTCGCGAGCCGCTGCCGGACGGTAGCGTTGGTACCCGGGAGGTGGTGCTGCATCCCGGGAGCGTGGTCGTGGTGCCGCTCGTCGCCGGCGACCTCGTCTGCCTGGTGGAGGTGGTCCGCACGGCGGTTGGCGGCACGCTGTTCGAACTGCCAGCCGGCACGCTCGATCGGGAGGAGTCGCTCGCCGACGCGGCCCGTCGTGAGCTGCTCGAGGAGACGGGCTACCGTGCCGGACGGATCGCGGCGGCCGGATCCTTCTGGATGTCGCCCGGGATCCTCCGCGAGCGGATGCATCTGTTCGTGGCGGAGGATCTCGTGCCGGGCCCACAGGCGCTCGAGCCCGGCGAGCAGATCACCACGCGGGTCGTGCCCTGGCACGAGGCAGTGGCGATGTGCCTCGACGGCACGATCGACGACGCCAAAACCGTCGCGGGCATCTTGCTCATCGACGCCCGCCGCCGGCACGGGTGACAGCGGCGATACCGGACCGCACGTTACGCGTCGCCCTGGCGGGAGCGGTCGAGCAGGAACAGGGCGCCGCCTACCAAGCCGGTGATGATCGTGCTGAAGCCCCAGAGCAACGCCACCGCCACCGCTTGCTCAGACGCAACGCCCTGCTCCGACAGCAGGAACGTCAGCGCGTTCTCCCGCACGCCAAAGCCGCCGATGCTGATCGGCAGCACCATCGCCAGGGCCACCAGCGGCACCACCGAAAACCACAGCGAGAGCGGCTGGTCGATCCCCAAGGCTCTCGCGGAGAGCCCCACCGCGACCGCGCCCCCCATCTGCACCACGAACGACCAGGCGACCGCCTTGGCGATCAGGCTCGGCTTCTGCTGGTAGGGGAGCAGCTGCGAGAGGAACGCACGGGCGGGGTGGGGCGCCGGGAGCACCGCCACGATCCGGTCGAGAAACGCCACCGGCAGCAGAAAGGCGGCAAGCGCCAAAGCGAGCAGGCCTGTGGCGACGGCGAGCGTCATCGCCAGGGAGAGCCCGTACTTTCGCGCGGCGAGCGCCGCCCCCGCGAGCACGGCGAGCGCTGCGAGTCCGGTGAGCCGGTCGGCCAGCACGGTACAGCCCGCGAGCAGCCGCCGCGGCGTCGTGTCGCCGATCCGGTAGGCCTTGATCACGTCACCGCCGATCGACGACGGGAGGCAGAGGCTGAAAAACATCCCCTCGAAGAACCGCCACACAAAGAACCGCCTGGGAAAATCGAAGCCAAGCGGCCGCGCCAGCGCAGCCCACCGCACGCCCGCCACCACCTGCACGAGCAGTCCCGTGACGAGGCCCGCCGCCCACCACCGCCAGTCGGCTTCGCGGAGCAGCTGACGAAAAGACTGCCAGTCAACGTCTCCCAGCGCGTACGCGAGCAACGCCGCCGTCGCCGTGAGCCGCAGCACGAGATTGAGCCACGG
>CAJBSQ010000496.1 GCA_903958265.1 uncultured Planctomycetaceae bacterium | reverse complement strand
GTTCACCGACGACCAGATCAACGCGTTTTCGAAGGCGTTCCTCGGGCTGACCGTGTCGTGCGCCCGCTGCCACGACCACAAGTTCGATCCCATCAGCCAGGCCGACTACTACGCGCTGTTCGGCATCCTGAGTTCGTGCCGCCCGGGTCGCACCGAGTTCACGGCGGCCGACGTGCTGACGAGGCATCGCGAGGAGCTGCTCGCCCTCAAGCCAGAGATCCGTCGGCAGCTCGCGGGGCAGTGGCTCACCGCATTGCCGGCGCTGGCCACGCGGATGGAAGCCGCCGACGCCCCCTGGCGAGCCGCCGAAGACGCCGCCCGCCTGCTGCATCCGCTCTACGCGGCGGAGAAGGCCCGCACCTCAGCCGACCAGCCGGCGGCCAGAAGCGAGGCCGAGATCGTCGCCGCGCAGCTGGAGGCGTGGTCTGCGTCCCGAGCGGAGCGGTCCGCACCGCCGAAGCCGGCGACGCTGGCCGCGTGGGATCTCGCCGACACCGCCGACGTGGCGACATGGTTCCAGCATGGCACTGGCCTCGCGGTCGCCGCGGCCGGCAGCCCCACCGACCGGGGCGCGGCGGGCGACTTCACCGTGGCTCCCAATGGCCCGCAGGCCGTTGCGGGCATCTGGCCGGCCAGCATCAAGTCGCTCACGCTCTCGACAAAACACGGCGGCCGGTTCACCTCGCCGACCGTGCGACTCGACAAGGAGTACGAACTCCGCGTGCTCGCGGCGGGCGATGACGGCGCCACGCTCCGGCCCGTCATCCAGTACTACCCACGGCAGGGCGAGGTCTACCCGATCAAGAAGCTCTCCCGTGACTGGCAGTGGCACACGTTCGATCTCACCTACTGGAAAGGTGACGACATCCACGTCGAACTGGCGACGGCCCGCGACATGCCGCTGCCGATCGGCGTCAACGAGCGGTCGTGGTTTGCAGTCCGCAAGGCGGTGCTCGTGGAGAAAGAGCCGGCGGCCAACACGGGCCCCACGGCCACACCGTCGGCGAAATCGGAGATGACCAAGTCGGCCCCCGTGCCCGACGAGAAACTCGACGCGATCCTCGACGAAACGCTTGCGTCGAAGCCGCAGTCGTTCGCCGACTGGCGGGCCTGCTACGTGCGGGCCATCGAACGGGCCGTCCGCGGCTGGAGCGAAGGCACGGCGAGCGATGCCCAGGCGTTGCTCCTCGACGCCTGCCTCGCGGACGGGCTCCTCGAGAACAAGCTCGACCAGCTTGCCACGGCGCGGCCGCTGATCGAGGAATACCGCCGACTCGAGGCGGAGATCGTGCCGGCCGAGCGGGTGCCGGGCATGGCAGAGACCGTCGGCGGCGACCAGCCGCTCTTGCCCCGCGGCGACCACAAGAAGCCGGGCGAGCCCGTGCCCCGCGGCTTTCTCTCCGTGATCGATGCCACGCCCTACGAGGCGGCCGACAGCGGCCGGCTGAAACTCGCCGACGATCTCCTGCGGCCCGACAACCCGCTGACAAGGCGAGTGATCGCCAACCGCGTCTGGCACCACCTCTTCGGCCGCGGCTTGGCTGCCACACCCGACAACCTCGGCCACCTGGGTCCAACGCCCTCGCATCCGGCGCTGCTCGATCACCTCGCACGGTCGCTCGAATCGAATGGCTGGTCGCTCAAGGCCCTGATTCGCTCCGGGCTCACGTCCCGTACCTGGCGGCTCGACTCGCAGGCGAGCGACCAGGCCCGCGCGATCGATCCCGAGAATGCCCTGCTGTCGCACGCCTTCGTCCGCCGCCTGGAGGCGGAATCCGTCCGCGACAACCTCTTGGTCGTCTCGAACACGCTCGACCGTAACTTGTTTGGCGTCATGCACCCTGGCGACAGCCGCCGTCGCAGCGTGTACGTCCGCGTGGCTCGCAACGCGATGGATCCGCTGCTGCGGGCCTTCGACTTCCCTGAGCCAGCCAGCGCCGTGGGCCGCCGC